>JBGSKJ010000034.1:0-12264 GCA_041741275.1 Gallionella sp. | reverse complement strand
CGCTTCTTTGATGCACTGGGGTTGGTTTCGTTGCTGGATACACAGCAACGCTTCCAGCATGTTTAATGAACCGCCGTATGCGGAACCGCACGTACGGTGGTGTGAGAGGGCGACGGGGGTAACTCCGTCCCCTACTCGATCTTTAGAAGTCAGCGGCCAGAATGCCCGCAATGCTTTCTGCCCACTGACTTTTAGTGCAGGTAATTCGCCGCAAGGCGCAAGCCCGCAAACTTTGTTTTCCCTCGATCGTGGAGATTATATGAGCTACTCTTTTACCGAAAAAAAACGCATCCGTAAAAGTTTTGCCAAGCGAGTCGGCGCACTGCCGGTTCCCTTCCTGTTGTCCACCCAGTTGGAATCCTTTGCCGCATTTCTGCAGGCTTATACCCCGCCGGAGCAGCGCAAGAATGACGGACTGCAGGCGGCCTTCAACGGCATATTCCCGATCCATAGCCATTCCAAGAATGCACGTCTCGATTTCGTCAGCTACCAGTTGGGTATGCCGCCGTTCGATGTGAAGGAATGCCGTCAGCGCGGCCTGACCTATGCTTCCCCGCTACGCGCCCGCGTGCGCCTGACCATCATGGACAAGGAGGCGTCCAAGCCGACGGTCAAGGAAGTGAAGGAACAGGAAGTTTACATGGGCGAGATTCCGCTGATGACCGGCACCGGCTCGTTCGTGATCAACGGCACCGAGCGCGTCATCGTTTCCCAGTTGCACCGTTCACCCGGGGTGTTTTTCGAGCATGACCGCGGCAAGACCCATTCCTCGGGCAAGCTGCTGTTCTCCGCGCGCATCATTCCGTATCGCGGTTCATGGCTAGATTTCGAGTTCGATGCAAAGGATTACGTCTATTTCCGTATCGATCGCCGGCGCAAGATGCCGGTCACCATCCTGTTGCGCTCGCTGGGTTACAGCAACGAGGACATGCTCAGGATGTTCTTCAACTTCGATGCGTTCCATCTGGGCAAGAAGGGTATCCAGTTCGAAGTGGTGCCGGAACGTTTGCGCGGCGATATCGCACGCTTCGACATTGTCGGGAAATCCGGCAAAGTCATCGTGGCCAAGGACAAGCGCATCACGGTGCGCCATGTTCGCGAAATGGAAGAAGCGGGCATCTCCAAACTGGCGGTTACCGAAGAATTCCTGATCGGCCGAGTGATTGCAACCAATGTGGTGGACAAGGATAGCGGCGAGATCATCGCCAGCGCGAATGACGAGATCACCGAGGTGCTATTGGAAAAGCTGCAGGCCTCAGGGGTGGTCAAGATCCATACGCTGTACACCAACGACCTGGACCACGGCGCGTTCATCTCGCAGACGCTGCGCACCGATGAGTCTGTTGACCAATGGACCGCGCGCGTCGCGATCTACCGCATGATGCGTCCCGGAGAGCCGCCCACCGAGGATGCCGTCGAGAACCTGTTCAACGGGCTGTTCTTCAACGAAGAGCGCTACGATCTGTCATCGGTCGGCCGCATGAAGTTCAATCGCCGTGTCGGCCGCGAAGATCTGACCGGTGCTGCGATCCTGTCCAACGAGGACATCGTTGAAGTGGTCAAGATACTGGTCGAGTTGCGCAACGGCCGCGGCGAGATCGACGACATCGACCATCTCGGCAATCGCCGTGTGCGCGCCGTGGGCGAATTGGCAGAGAACCAGTTCCGTGCCGGCTTGGCACGCGTGGAACGCGCTGTCAAGGAACGTCTCGGCCAGGCCGAAACAGATAATCTGATGCCGCATGATCTGATCAATGCCAAGCCGATCTCGGCAGCGGTCAAGGAATTCTTCGGTTCCAGCCAGTTGTCGCAGTTCATGGACCAGACCAATCCCCTGTCCGAGATCACCCACAAGCGCCGTATCTCGGCGCTGGGACCGGGCGGTTTGACCCGCGAACGCGCCGGCTTCGAGGTGCGCGACGTGCATCCGACCCATTATGGCCGCGTCTGCCCGATCGAGACACCGGAAGGCCCGAACATCGGCCTGATCAATTCGCTGGCGTTGTATGCGCGCACCAACGAGTACGGCTTCATCGAAACACCGTACCGCAAGGTAGCCAAGGGCAAGGTTTCCGATGAAGTCGATTATCTGTCCGCGATCGAAGAGGGTAAATTCACCATCGCGCAGGCGAATGCCGAACTGGACAAGAAGGGCCACTTCACCAACGATATCGTGTCGGCACGCCATCACAACGAATTCGTATTGGCCGAACCGGACAAGCTGGAATACATGGACGTTTCACCCTCGCAGGTGGTGTCGGTGGCGGCTTCGTTGATCCCGTTCCTCGAGCATGACGATGCCAACCGGGCCCTGATGGGCGCCAATATGCAGCGCCAGGCCGTGCCTTGCCTGCGTGCGGAAAAGCCGCTGGTGGGAACCGGTATCGAGCGCACCGTGGCGGTGGACTCGGGCACGGCAGTGCAGGCCTGGCGCGGCGGGCGCATCGATTACGTGGATGCCGCCCGTATCGTGGTGCGCGTCAACGACGATGAAACCACTGCCGGTGAAGTCGGTGTGGATATCTACAATCTGACCAAATACACCCGTTCCAACCAGAACACCAACATCAACCAGCGCCCGCTGGTCAAGGTGGGCGATGTGATCGCGCGCGGTGACGTGGTGGCCGATGGTGCTTCCACCGATATGGGCGAGCTGGCGCTCGGACAGAACATGCTGGTCGCGTTCATGCCCTGGAACGGTTACAACTACGAGGATTCGATCCTGATATCCGAGCGCGTTTCGGTGGAAGATCGCTTCACCTCCATCCACATCGAGGAGCTCACCGTTGCCGCACGCGATACCAAGTTGGGATCCGAGGAAATCACCCGCGATATCCCGAACCTGGCCGAAGCGCAACTGGCGCGTCTGGACGAGTGCGGTATCGTGCATATCGGCGCGGAAGTTGCGGTGGGCGATGTGCTGGTCGGCAAGGTGACTCCCAAAGGGGAGACCCAGCTGACACCGGAAGAAAAATTGCTGCGCGCGATCTTCGGCGAGAAGGCTTCCGACGTCAAAGACACCAGCCTGCGGGTGCCGACCGGCAGCTCCGGAACGGTGATCGACGTGCAGGTGTTCACCCGTGAAGGCTTGCAGCGTGACAAGCGCGCCCAGCAGATCATCGATGACGAGTTGAATCGCTACAAGAAGGATCTGGTGGACCAGATGCGCATCGTCGAGGATGACGTGTTCGCGCGTCTTGAGAAGTTGCTGCACAACAAGGTGGCCAACGGCGGACCGAAAAAACTGGCCAAGGGCACCAAGCTGGGCAAGGAATACCTGCACAGTATCGAGCATCACCAGTGGTTCGATATCCGCGTCGCCAATGACGAAGTGGCCGCGCAGATGGAGCAGGTCAAGGAAGGCCTTGCACTGAAGCGGGCTGAATTCGATGCCGCGTTCGAGCTGAAGAAAAAGAAGCTGACGCAGGGCGACGAGTTGCAGGCCGGCGTGCAAAAGATGGTCAAGGTGTATGTCGCGGTGAAGCGCCGTCTGCAACCCGGCGACAAGATGGCCGGGCGTCACGGCAACAAGGGCGTGGTCTCGCGCATCGTGCCGGTGGAAGACATGCCGTACATGGCGGATGGTACCCCGGTGGACGTGGTGTTGAACCCGCTCGGTGTGCCGTCGCGTATGAACATCGGCCAGATTCTGGAGACCCACCTGGGCTGGGCGGCCAAGGGTCTGGGCAAGAAGATTGACGAGATGCTGCAAACCAACGCCAAGATCACCGAGGTGCGCAAATTCCTGGGCAAGATCTACAACCATCACAACGGCCAGACCGTCGATCTGGATGCCTTCAGCGACGATGAGATCATCGAGTTGTGCCGCAACCTGAGGCAAGGTGTGCCGTTTGCAACGCCGGTGTTCGACGGGGCCAGTGAAGAAGAGATCAAGTACATGCTGGAGCTGGCCGATCTGCCGCTGTCGGGTCAAACCACGCTGCACGACGGCCGCACCGGCGAGGCATTCGATCGCCAAGTGACGGTCGGCTACAAGCACATCCTGAAATTGCACCACTTGGTGGATGACAAGATGCATGCGCGTTCCACCGGCCCATACAGCCTGGTGACCCAGCAGCCGTTGGGCGGCAAGGCGCAGTTCGGCGGCCAGCGCTTCGGTGAAATGGAAGTGTGGGCGCTGGAGGCTTACGGCGCGGCTTATACCTTGCAGGAAATGCTCACGGTCAAGTCGGATGACGTGGCGGGCCGCACCAAGGTTTATGAGAGCATCGTCAAGGGTGATCACAAGATCGACGCCGGAATGCCGGAATCCTTCAATGTGGTCATCAAGGAAATCCGTTCCCTGGCGATCGATATGGATCTGGTGCGTAACTAAAAAACAGGATAGTGGATCGAGGATCGGGCAAAACCGGTCTTTTCTCCCCGCCCCTCGGCTCTTAAGGAGTATCACATGAAATCATTGCTGGATTTGTTCAAGCAGGTCACACAAAAAGAAGAATTCGATTCGATCAAGATCGGTCTGGCCTCGCCGGAAAAGATCCGCTCCTGGTCCTACGGCGAAGTGAAGAAGCCGGAAACCATCAACTACCGCACCTTCAAGCCGGAGCGCGACGGTCTGTTCTGCGCCAAGATCTTCGGGCCGGTGAAGGACTATGAATGTCTGTGCGGCAAGTACAAGCGCCTCAAGCATCGCGGTGTGATCTGCGAAAAATGCGGCGTGGAAGTGACTTTGTCCAAGGTGCGCCGCGAGCGCATGGGCCATATCGAACTGGCCAGCCCGGTAGCGCACATCTGGTTCCTGAAGTCGCTTCCGTCGCGTCTCGGCATGGTGCTGGACATGACCCTGCGCGACATCGAACGCGTGTTGTACTTCGAAGCCTATGTGGTGACCGAGCCCGGCATGACCCCGCTGAACCGCGGCCAGTTGCTGTCGGAGGATGATTATCTCGCCAAGACCGAAGAGTATGGCGATGAATTCAGCGCGACGATGGGCGCGGAAGGTATTCGCGCTTTGTTGAGCAGTCTGGACGTGACCGCCGAAATCGAAACGATACGCGCCGATCTGGCCGCAACCGGTTCTGAAACCAAGATCAAGAAATATGCCAAGCGCCTGAAAGTGCTGGAAGCATTCAACGCTTCCGGCATCAAGCCGCAGTGGATGGTGATGACCGTGCTGCCGGTATTGCCGCCGGAGTTGCGCCCGCTGGTGCCGCTGGATGGCGGCCGCTTTGCGACTTCCGATCTGAATGATTTGTACCGCCGCGTGATCAACCGCAACAACCGTCTGCGCCGCCTGCTCGAATTGAAGGCGCCGGACATCATCGTGCGCAATGAAAAGCGCATGCTGCAGGAGGCGGTGGATTCGTTGCTGGACAACGGCCGCCGCGGCAAGGCGATGACCGGCGCGAACAAACGCCAGTTGAAGTCATTGGCTGACATGATCAAGGGCAAGAGCGGTCGTTTCCGCCAGAATCTGCTGTGCAAGCGTGTCGATTACTCCGGTCGTTCCGTGATCGTGGTGGGGCCGCAACTCAAGCTGCATCAATGCGGTCTGCCCAAAAAGATGGCGCTGGAGCTGTTCAAACCGTTCATTTTCAGCCGTCTCGAAGCGATGGGATTGGCGACCACCATCAAGGCCAGCAAACGCATGGTCGAGGCCGAAGAGCCGATCGTGTGGGACATTCTGGAAGAAGTGATACGCGAACATCCGGTCATGTTGAACCGTGCGCCGACCCTGCACCGCCTGGGTATCCAGGCGTTCGAGCCTATCCTGATCGAAGGCAAGGCGATCCAGCTGCATCCGCTGGTCTGTTCGGCATTCAACGCCGACTTTGACGGCGACCAGATGGCGGTACACGTGCCGTTGTCGCTGGAAGCGCAGATGGAATGCCGCACCCTGATGCTGGCTTCCAACAACGTGCTGTCGCCCGCCAACGGCGAACCTATCATCGTTCCGTCGCAGGACATCGTGCTGGGCCTATATTACATGACCCGCGAAAAGGTCGGCGCATTGGGTGAAGGTTCCATGTTTGCCAACATCGCCGAAGTGTCGCGTGCCTACGAGACCCGCGAAGTCGAGTTGCAAGCCAAGGTGATCGTGCGTCTCAAGGAGACCCACAAAGACGAGACTGGCCAGCCGATAGAAAAGCTGGTGCGCCAGGAAACGACTGTGGGCCGCGCCCTGCTGTCCGAAGTGCTGCCGGCCGGTCTGCCATTCGCCCTGATCAACAAGACACTCAAGAAGAAAGAGATCTCGCGCCTGATCAACGCCAGTTTCCGCCAGTGCGGTCTGCGCGACACCGTGATCATGGCGGACAAGCTGATGTACACCGGGTTCACCTATGCGACCCGCGCGGGTATTTCGATCGCCGTGGATGACATGCTGATGCCGCTGCAAAAGAATGAGCTGATCGGCGCGGCTGAAAAAGAAGTCAAGGAAATCTACACCCAGTACACCTCCGGTCTGGTGACCGACGGCGAACGCTACAACAAGGTGGTGGACATCTGGGGGCGCACCGGCGACGTGGTGGCCAAGGCGATGATGGAGCAGCTGGGCAGCGAGCCGGTGATCGAACGCGTCACCGGCCAGCCGCGCATGGTCAAGGGCAAGCCGGTGATGCAGGAATCGTTCAACTCCATCTACATGATGGCCGATTCGGGTGCGCGCGGCTCGGCTGCACAGATACGCCAGTTGGCCGGAATGCGCGGCCTGATGGCCAAGCCGGACGGCTCGATCATTGAAACCCCGATCACCGCGAACTTCCGCGAGGGGCTGAACATGTTGCAGTACTTCATTTCCACGCACGGCGCGCGCAAGGGTTTGGCCGATACCGCGTTGAAGACCGCAAACTCCGGTTATTTGACCCGCCGTCTGGTCGATGTGACGCAAGACCTGGTGGTGATCGAAGACGACTGCGGCACGACCAACGGCACGGCGATGAAAGCCATGGTTGAAGGCGGCGAAGTCATCGAGGCATTGAGCGAGCGGATCCTCGGTCGTGTGGTCAGTGCCGACGTGGTCAATCCGGAAAGCGGTGAAACGCTGTATGAAGCGGGTGTGTTGCTGGATGAAACGGCTGTGGAGCGCATCGAGACACTCGGTGTCGATGAGGTGCGTGTGCGCACCCCGTTGAGTTGTGAAACGCGTTTCGGCCTGTGTGCCAAATGTTATGGCCGCGATCTGGGCCGTGGCGGCATGGTGAATGTCGGTGAGGCGGTCGGCGTGATCGCGGCGCAATCTATCGGCGAACCCGGCACCCAGTTGACCATGCGCACCTTCCATATCGGCGGTGCCGCTTCGCGTACCGTGGTGGCCAGCCAGGTGGAAAGTAAATCCGGCGGCGTACTCAAATACAGCTTGAACATGCGCGTGGTAACGACCGTGCGCGGTGAGTTGATCGTGGTGGCACGCAGTGCCGAGGTGATCATTGCCGACGACCACGGTCGCGAGCGCGAACGCCACAAGGTCCCTTATGGCGCGATCCTGTCAGTCAAGCAGGGCGATGTGGTCAAGGCAGGTGTGGTACTGGCGACCTGGGATCCGCATACCCGTCCGATCGTCACGGAATACGCCGGCAAGGTGAGTTTTCAGAATGTTGAGGAAGGCGCAACCGTTGCCAAACAGATCGATGAAGTGACTGGCCTGTCCACGCTGGTGGTGATCGATCCGAAACGATCCACCGCGCAAAGCAAGGGCGTGCGACCGATGGTGCGTCTGCTTGACAAGTCCGGCAAGGAAGTCAAGCTGGCCGGCACCGAGGCTGCGGTCAGCGTGGCCTTTCAAACCGGCTGTATCATCACCGTTGAGGACGGTCAGTTGGTGGGCGTGGGTGATGTGCTGGCACGCATCCCGCAGGAAAGCAGCAAGACGCGCGATATCACCGGCGGTCTGCCGCGTGTTGCCGAGTTGTTCGAGGCGCGCGTGCCCAAGGATGCCGGTATGCTGGCGGAATGCACCGGCACGGTCTCGTTCGGCAAGGATACCAAGGGCAAGCAGCGTCTGGTGATCACCGATGTGGACGGCGTTGCCAACGAATTCCTGATCCCCAAGGAAAAGCATGTGCTGGCACACGACGGCCAGGTGGTCAATCAGGGCGAGATGATCGTGGACGGACCGGCCGATCCGCATGACATATTGCGCCTGCTGGGGGTGGCAGCGCTGGCGCGTTACATCACCGATGAGGTACAGGAAGTTTACCGCCTGCAGGGCGTGAAGATCAGCGACAAGCACATCGAGGTTATCGTACGCCAGATGCTGCGCCGCGTGCAGATCAAGAATGTGGGCGACACCCGTTTCATCACCGGCGAACAAGTGGAACGTGCCGACCTGCTGGTGGAAAACGAGCGCGTGACCGCCGAAGCCAAGAATCCCGCGACCTTCGATTTTGTGCTGCTCGGTATCACCAAGGCCTCGCTGTCCACCGACTCGTTCATCTCCGCTGCTTCCTTCCAGGAAACCACGCGGGTGTTGACCGAAGCGGCGATCATGGGCAAGCGGGACGACCTGCGCGGCCTGAAGGAAAACGTCATCGTCGGCCGTTTGATCCCGGCCGGTACCGGATTGGCCTATCACGTATTGCGGCGCAAGCAGCGTCTGGGTATCGATATGGCCGAGGGGCGCGAATTGCAGGAGGGCGATCTGGTTACTTCGGGGGAATCTCTCGATAACCCCGAATTGCTTGACACATCTGGGGTTTCTCACTAGAATTCGCAACCTTTTTTCCCGTCGCAGCGGATGAATTATTTTGTCTGGCTGCGACGTTGTATTTTTACTTGTTGATGTTTAACGGAATTTTAGAATAATTTAGGATGTGTAGAAAATGCCAACCATTAATCAGTTGATCCGCAAGCCGCGTGTCGCAATCACCGAAAAGAGCAAAGTGCCGGCCTTGGCTGGGTCCCCGCAAAAGCGCGGAGTATGCACGCGTGTCTATACCACGACCCCGAAGAAGCCAAATTCCGCGCTGCGTAAAGTGGCCAAGGTGCGTTTGACCAACGGCTTCGAGGTGATCAGTTACATCGGCGGTGAGGGCCACAACCTGCAGGAGCACTCGGTGGTGTTGTTGCGCGGCGGTCGCGTAAAGGATTTGCCGGGTGTGCGTTACCACATGGTGCGCGGCAGTCTGGATACGGCCGGTGTGAAAGATCGCAAGCAGTCACGCTCCAAGTACGGTGCGAAGCGCGCTAAAAAAGCATAATTACCGGTTCAGCGTAATTTTTTAGTAAATTTATTCGAGGTTGATATGCCAAGACGCAGAGAAGTCCCCAAGCGCGAAATCCTGCCTGATCCGAAATTCGGCAATCAGGATTTGTCCAAGTTCGTAAATGTATTGATGACGGCAGGCAAGAAATCGGTTGCCGAGCGCATCCTTTACGGCGCACTTGAACAAATCGTCAAGAAGACCAGCAAGGACGCGATCGAGGTGTTCAATCTGGCCCTGACCAATGCCAAGCCGCAAGTCGAGGTGAAGAGCCGCCGTGTCGGCGGCGCGAACTATCAAGTGCCGGTCGAGGTGCGTCCTTCCCGCCGCATGGCTTTGGCGATGCGCTGGTTGCGTGAAGCGGCGCGCAAGCGCGGTGAAAAGTCGATGGGTATGCGTCTGGCAGGCGAACTGATCGATGCTTCCGAAGGCCGCGGCGGCGCGGTGAAAAAACGCGAAGAAGTTCACCGTATGGCCGAAGCGAACAAGGCATTTTCGCATTTCCGTTTCTGATCGGATAATAATTCTGATCAGATTGCGGCAGTTATTAACCCCGTAGTTTTTAACCAATACGATAATATAGTTAGGCATCCACCGTGGCACGTAAAACCCCCATCGAGCGTTACCGCAATATCGGCATCAGCGCACATATCGACGCAGGCAAGACCACCACCACAGAGCGTGTCCTGTTCTATACCGGTGTAAGCCATAAAATCGGCGAAGTGCATGACGGCGCAGCCGTGATGGACTGGATGGAGCAAGAGCAGGAGCGCGGCATCACCATCACTTCTGCCGCGACCACGTGTTACTGGAAAGGGATGGACAAGAACTATCCCGAGCACCGCATCAACATCATCGATACTCCCGGGCACGTCGACTTCACCATTGAAGTTGAACGTTCCATGCGTGTGCTGGACGGCGCATGCATGGTGTATTGCGCAGTGGGCGGTGTGCAACCGCAATCCGAGACGGTGTGGCGTCAGGCCAACAAGTATCACGTGCCGCGCCTGGCGTTCGTCAACAAGATGGATCGTTCCGGCGCCAACTTCTTCAAGGTGTATGACCAGATGAAGGCGCGCCTGCGCGCCAACGTGGTGCCTATCCAGGTGCCCATCGGTGCTGAGGAAAAGTTCGAGGGGGTCATCGATCTGGTGCGCATGAAGGCGATCTACTGGGATGATGCCACGCAGGGCATGAAGTTCGAGTTGCGCGACATTCCTGCCAATCTTCTCGCGACCTCCAAAGAATGGCGCGAGAAGATGGTGGAGAGCGCAGCCGAAGCCAACGAAGAGATGATGAACAAGTATCTCGAAAACGGGGACTTGTCCGAAGCCGAAATCAAGCAATGTTTGCGTATTCGTACCATTGCCGGTGAGATTGTGCCGATGATGTGCGGTTCGGCGTTCAAGAACAAGGGCGTGCAGGCCATGCTGGATGCGGTGATTGACTTTCTGCCGGCACCGACCGACATCCCGCCGGTTAAAGGCGAGCTGGAAAATGAAACGATCGGTGAGCGCAAGGCGAGCGACGATGAGCCGTTCTCTGCGTTGGCGTTCAAGATCATGACCGACCCGTTTGTGGGGCAATTGATCTTCTTCCGCGTGTACTCGGGCAAGCTTAATTCGGGCGATACCATTTACAACCCGGTTAAGGGCAAGAAAGAACGTATCGGCCGTATTTTGCTGATGCATGCAAACGAGCGTGAAGAAATCAAGGAAGTCTTTGCCGGTGACATCGCTGCAGCAGTCGGCCTGAAAGATGCGACTACGGGTGATACCCTGTGCGATCCGAACAAGGTGATCACACTGGAACGCATGGTGTTCCCGGAACCGGTGATACATGTCGCGGTTGAACCAAAGACCAAGGCCGACCAGGAAAAGATGGGTATGGCGCTGAATCGCCTGGCGCAGGAAGACCCGTCTTTCCGGGTGCGCTCCGATGAGGAATCCGGGCAGACCATTATTTCCGGCATGGGTGAGTTGCATCTGGAAGTTCTGGTTGAACGCATGAAGCGCGAGTTTGGTGTGGAGGCCAATGTGGGCGCGCCGCAAGTGGCTTACCGCGAAGCCATCCGCAAGCCGGTTGAAGTGGAAGGTAAATTCGTCAAGCAATCGGGCGGCCGCGGCCAATACGGCCACGTGTGGTTGAAGGTTGAACCGAATGAAACCGGCAAGGGTTTTGAGTTCGTGGATGCCATCAAGGGCGGCTCCGTGCCGCGTGAATTCATCCCGGCGGTCAAGAAAGGCCTTGAGGATACGTTGCCGAATGGCGTGCTGGCCGGTTTCCCGGTGGTGGATGTGAAGGTCACCCTGTTTGACGGTTCATACCACGATGTGGATTCCAACGAAAACGCCTTCAAGATGGCGGCTTCGATGGGTTTCAAGGATGGTATGCGCAAAGCCAGCCCGGTGCTGCTCGAGCCGATGATGTCGGTCGAGGTGGAGACACCGGAAGACTATACCGGCACGGTGATGGGCGATCTGTCCTCGCGTCGCGGCATGGTGCAAGGGATGGACGATATGGCGGGTGGCGGCAAGGTGGTCAAGGCCGAAGTGCCGCTGGCGGAAATGTTTGGCTACTCCACCGCGTTGCGTTCCGCAACACAGGGGCGTGCGACCTACACCATGGAATTCAAGCATTATTCCGAAGCACCGAAGAGCGTTGCCGAAGCAATCATTAACAAGAAATAATTGTAGGGTGGGCACGGTTTTTGTGCCCACCGTTGTTCCGCGTGGGCATAACCAGCGACTTGGCTGTCGTCTTTTGACAGCCTGGTCGAATGGCTAGTTGTTTCATCAAACAATGAAACCATTTGCCCATCCTACTAACGACTGTATTTAGATAGAGGCGATAATCATGGCAAAGAGCAAATTCGAACGCACCAAACCGCACGTCAACGTAGGGACGATAGGCCACGTGGACCACGGCAAGACCACGCTGACCGCGGCGATCACCACCGTGCTGTCGAAGAAATTCGGCGGCGAAGCCAAGGCCTACGACCAGATTGACGCGGCCCCCGAAGAAAAGGCGCGCGGCATCACCATCAACACCGCGCACGTCGAATATGAGACCGCCAACCGCCACTACGCCCACGTGGATTGCC
>JBGSKJ010000033.1:0-24847 GCA_041741275.1 Gallionella sp. | reverse complement strand
AACTGTTCACCGCCGCCAAGGCGCTGTCGTGCGGCTTCCGTCCGGTCGGCAACCGCCTGGCCGTCGTCACCAACGGTGGCGGCCCCGGTGTGATGGCGGCCGACCGTGCCGCCGACCTGGGACTCGCGATGGCCACGCTGTCGGATGCCACCATCGAACATCTCAACCAGCACCTGCCACCGAACTGGCCGCACGGCAATCCGGTGGACATCATCGGCGATGCCCAGGCGGATCGCTATCATCACGCAGTCAAAGCCTGCCTGGAAGATGAAAACGTGGACGGCGTGCTGGCCATACTCACGCCGCAGGCGATGACCAAACCGCTGGAATCGGCACAAGCCCTGATCGAACTTTCCAACTCGCACAGCAAACCATTGCTGACCTGCTGGATGGGCGAGAAGCAAGTCGCCGAAGCACGAGATGCTTTCGCCAAGGCGCACAAGCCGCATTTCCGCACACCGGAACCGGCGGTGGAAGTGTTCTCGCACCTGTCCGCGTACTACCGGAACCAGAAGTTGCTGATGCAGATGCCCGGCCCGTTCTCGCCGCATCATGCCGAGCCTGATGTTGAGAGCGCGCGATTGATCATCGAGGGCGCGATGCAGGAGCACCGCAAGGTGCTGACGGAAATGGAATCCAAGGCCTTGCTGTCGGCCTTCAATATCCCCGTCGCGAAAACCATGGTCGCGCACTCGCCCAACGAGGCGCTGCTGATCGCACAGCAACTGGGCTTCCCGGTGGCAATGAAAGTCAACTCACCCGACATCTCCCACAAGAGCGATGCCGGCGGCGTGCTGCTCAACCTGAACAATGCGCACGAAGTCCGCGCCGCCTACCAGCACATCATCGACAACATCCGGCACAACCGCCCCGACGCGCAGATGGACGGCATCTCCATCGAGCCGATGATCGTGAAGCCGAATGGCCGCGAACTGATGATAGGTGTGACCAGTGATCCGGTGTTCGGGCCGGTGATCACGTTCGGCGCGGGCGGCACGGCGGTCGAGATCATGGGTGACCGTGCCGTCGCCCTGCCGCCGCTGAACAACTTCCTGGTCAAAGAACTGATCCAGGATACCCGCATCGCCAGGATGCTGGTCGCATTCCGCAACATGGCGCCGGCCAACATGGAGGCGCTCGAGGACGTGCTGCTGCGCGTTTCCGAGATGGTGTGCGAGCTGCCCCTGCTCAAGGAGATGGATATCAATCCGCTGATCCTCGACGAGAACGGCGCATTGGCCGCCGATGCACGCGTGGTGGTGGAATTCCGCCAGCCCAGTGCAGACCGTTATTCGCACATGGCGATCTATCCCTACCCTACCCAACTGGTCAGCCAATGGCAGCTCGCCGACGGCACCGACATCACGATACGCCCGATACGCCCCGAAGATGCCGAGCTTGTGCAGAAGTTCGTGCATGAACTATCCGAGGAATCAAAATACTTCCGCTTCATGAACAGCCTGCATGAACTCACCGAAACCATGCTGGTGCGCTTCACCCAGATCGATTACAGCCGCGAGATGGCGCTGATCGCCGTGACCCTGCTGCAGGACAGGGAAGTCGAGCTCGGCGTCGCACGCTACGCCATCAATCCGGATGGGGATTCCTGCGAATTCGCGCTGGTGATAGCGGATAGCATCCAGGGCAAGGGGCTGGGACAGAAGCTCATGGTCGCGCTGATGGAGGCGGCGCGATCCAAGGGCTTGTCGGTGATCGAGGGAGAAGTGCTGAGCAACAATCACAAGATGTTCAAGCTCATGACGCGTCTCGGCTTCACCATCAAAGCCAGCGAGGAAGACCAGGGCATCATGAAGGTCAGCAAGGTGCTTTAAGCCGGTCCAGCGGATGAACGCGGTCACTATGGCCGTTTAGTATCCATGGGCTGCACGCCACGAGCGTCCGCTCCGGGACAATGAAAACCATAACAGCAGATTTCATTTCCGGTGCCCGCTTCCGGCCAGACAATCTTCAGGTGTGCGTTACCGTTGCGTGCCAAGCGCCGGCATCCGGTCGCGACTGTTATCTGTTCAGGGCAATATTTGATAGGGCTCCATCGTTACCGACTCGATCTTGTCGCCGAGCAGGATCAGCCGGCCTTCAAGCCGGGTGTTGCCGGTCTCGGTGAATTCGAAACGATAGGTGCGGCGCAACACCCTGCGCCCGGACTTGTCGCGCACCAGTGCCAGCGCGATGTTGGCGACCGTGTCGTCGAGAAATTGCACGTTCGCATCGCAACACGCACGCCGTCCAAAATTTCTGGCGACCTCAAGGGCGCGCAGACTGTCGAACCAGAACCACCCCAGCGCGGCCAACAGCAGCAGAAAAAGCAAACTTATCGTATCCATAGCCTGGAAAATTCAGAATGGCGAACCGCAGAATTCTATCCGATTCCGGCGGATGCTTTTTCAGGAAACCAGAGTGGGCCTTGCCCGATTCGGGTTAAAACCGCTGGTTCGGCATCAGGTAACGCCATTGCCCAGGCTGCAATTTGGCCATCGACACCTGCCCGATCCGGATCCGTTTCATGACCAGCACCTGTAGCCCGGCACTTTTGCACATATGTGCGATCTGGCCGGGTCGCACCCCTTTGAGGGCAAAGCGCAGCCGGGTTTCGTTTTGCCAGCTGACCTTGATCGGGGGAAGCGCCCGACCATTAAAACCGAGACCGTGGTTGAGCAGCTTGAGCCCGTCGGGGAGCAGTTCACCGGCAACCTCCACAATATATTCCTGCTCGACCGAGGCGGCATCGTTGGTCAGCTTGCGCGCCACCCGCCAGTCCTGGGTAAGCACCAGCAGGCCGCCCGCATTTGTCTCCAATGGCGAGACCTGCGTCAGTCGAACGAAGTGCTGCATGACCATGCGGATGCCGGATGTGTCGTCAGCCGCCCGCGTATCGGAACAAATCAGTTTCTGCGCGGAGCCCGCATCCCCGCCAGGCGGTTGGTGAAACAGGATGGTCACCGGCTCAACCGGTGTGAGATTGGCATCGGCGTGGAGCTCGACCTTTTGCTGCGACACCATGAACTGCGGTTCTTCCACCACTGTTCCATCCACCATTACCCAGCCGCCTGCGATATAAAGTTCGGCCTCGCGGCGGGAACAGGGGACTGATTCGGCCAGGCGTTTTGCAAGACGAACGGGAACGGTCATGACAAGTGCATCCTGAAAACAATGAACACATTGTAAACGCTCAAGTCCGGCTATCACCTGTAAAATCCGGACATGGACACCCCAAAAAAACCTGCCAGCCGTTGCAGTCTGGATGGCATAACCCTTGAAGCCATCGTCACGCAGCTTTCCTCGAGCATCGGCTGGAAAGCGATGGCGGCCGCTGTTCCGGTGCGATGCTTCAGTCATGATCCCAGCATCAAATCAAGCCTGAAATTCTTGCGCAGAACACCGTGGGCGCGCAAAAAAGTGGAGCAGTTGTATTTGCAGCATGCTGCGGCCGGCATCACTGAAAACAGGTCGGATTGAATATCGATGGATTGCAAACATCCGGCACTCGGCAGGCGTGATCCCCGCGATTCCTGAACTGCATGAACACCCGCCAAAGCAAATTAATACGCCATGATTGCGGGTTATTCCGGGACGTCTAGCTATGCTTGCCCGCTTGCCTGACCAGGGAAATTGCCGCATCCGCATGGGTGATCAGCTCTTTCCCGCTTTCCCCGTGGTCCGGGAACAATGCCATGCCCAGACTGGCGGTGACGCGAACCTTTTGCCCGTTGAAATCAAAATTCAGTTGCGCAATGATATGTTCGATGCGGTGCGCCAACACCTGGACACCCTGCTCCGAGGCATTCATGATGAGTATCGCGAACCCATCACCGCGCAGCCGGGAAAATACCTCATTGCGCCTGACCTGCTTGCCGACCGCATCGGCCACCCGTGTCAGAACCTTGTCACCGGCGGCATATCCGAAAGTATCATTGATATGGTTCAGATCGTCTAGGATAAAGGACACCAATGCCGCCTTCGTCCCATTTCGCCTGGCTTCCGCCAGTGAACGTTCCAACTCCCCGGTGAACCTGTGGCGGTTGTACAGGCCGGTGAGCGCATCACATTCAGCCAGATGCAGCAACTGTTCCGGGCTGCGGCGAGCATGCGTGACATCCTCATAAAGCCACAGATGTCCCACCACCTGTGCTTCCACGTCCCGCACCACGTAGCAGGTCTGGATCACCACCCGTTTGTCCGCCAGGTAAAGATCCGTCGTCTCGGGCAGTTCCAGCAAATGCTGGGCGGACACTTTCTCATTGGCCAGCAGATGGGAAAGATAGCCGGGTATATCCGCGATATCCCTGCCTTCCAGCTTTGTTTCGGGCGGGATCTGCCAGATGCGGAAGAAAGTGGTGTTGACATGGAGTATCTTGTTCTCACGGCTGACAAATAAAATGCCGACGTTCATCACCGCGAGCAACGCCATCAAACGTGCCTGCTCTTCCCGCTCCAGTGTGAGGTAGCGCTGCTGCATCTCCTCGGAAATGCTCAGCGATATCATTTGCTGCTGCAATGTCCTCACCATGCGATTGAACGTTGCGCTCAACTGGCCGATTTCGTCTCCCCCGGCTATCTGCAAAGGCGGCATCGTCCCCACATGGCGGGCCAGATCCTCTTCCTTTTGCAACGCGCTCATCGTGGCTTGCAGATTTTCCAGCGGACGCGTGATGGTATGCGTGAACCTGCCGATCAGAAAAAACAGGATCAATTGCAACGCTGCCTGACCGCCCCACAACAACGCACTGGTCTCGCTCAAACTTGCGTAGTCGCTTGTCAGATCAAGTGTGATGCTCGCCGCACCGTTCGCCGATCCGACTTGCGCTTCATGACAATCCAGGCAGTTGGTGCCGCGAAAATCGGTGCTCACGATGAACGGCACGACAACGCGCAGTTCGGGTGCATTCCTGTCATCGACACGAAGGAATTCTTCCCTGGCATTGGCGATCACCCGCCTGTCCATCTCATCCCTGGGTTGCTCTTGCGGTAGCCCGACACCAAACTGTTTTTGCACCTGTTCGGCACGAATGACCCGCAGCTCCTTCACGCCCTCGGAGGCGCTCATTTTCCTGATATACAGGGCGCGGCTCTCCGGATCACCGATCATGCCGTTGATCATCAGCATGTTCATGCCGTTGATCACGCCATCGGCCGAAACCCGCGCGCGGTTCTCGGCTGCCAGCAGTATCTCCTCCTTGAAGTGCCGTTCGATCCACATTTGTGTCGGGAGCAATACCGCAATCAGAACCATCTGGATGATGATCTGCAGCTTGATCTGTATGCCTTGTGTATGCCACCAGGTCTTCATATATCCACCGTCTTTATCTGACAAGATCCATGTACCCGACAAGATCCCGCCCGTTGTTCCCGTCAAAATATCGGCGATTTGCCGGATTTCACCAGAATATTGGTTACACGGCAGCTACAGCCGTTTCTCCCGCTGCGACTGCCAGCGTGCCGACCCGCCCTTCCACTTCCCGCATCACCACTTCATGACGCGGCAGCGCTCCCGCATCCAGTCCTTGCAGATATTGCCGCATCGACACCAGGTCATAGCCCTGTGCCTGCCAGCCCTGCAACAACTGCTCGAATATCGGCAGCCATTTCCCGCCTTCCAGTTCGGCATGCAGGGTGTACACGTGGCCGGTGGATGACGGCTGTGCGGTCAGCTTCAGGATATGCTCCGCAATGTTGTCCAGCGTTATGCCGTCGCGGTTCATCAACTCATCCAGCGTCGGCAGGGTGGTGGGCAGTTGCGGGCAGGCGATGATCTCGGCCTGCCAGGTGGGGATGAAGGGATGCGTGCCGCGCGTGTCCGAACTGTATTCAAACCCGAAGCGCTGCATCAGCCGGAATGCGTGGCGGTTCATCTGCCAGCCGGCGGCGGCATGCGCGTGCGGAGCTTCGCCGAATATCTCCGTAAAACGATCAACCGCGAGCTGCAGTTCGCGCCGCGTCCACTCCGCATCCTTGTTCGCCACATAATCCTGCCAGCGGATATGGTCGTAGCAATGGATACCTGCCTCAAAGCCCGCATCGCGCACACCGCGCATGATGTCGGCGCAATTCTTGCCGATGTCCGGCGCGGGGAGCAGCGTGCCATACAGCAGGGTCTTGATGCCATAGTGCTCCACCACCGAGGTGCGCGACACCTTGCCCAGAAAGCCTGGACGGAACACGCGCTTGATGGCGCGCCCGGTGTGGTCGGGACCAAGCGAGAAGAAAAAGGTGGCCTGCGCGTTATTGCGTTGCAGTGCCTCAACCAGGCGCGGCACCCCTTCGCGGGTGCCGCGATAGGTGTCCACATCTATTTTCAGGGCGAGTTGTTTCATATCAGGATTGAGGATTGAGGATCGAGGATTGAGTTAAAAACAGAGCAGTAGGTTTTCCTCGCTCCTCAATCCTCGTTCCTCGCTCCTGTTGTTCAGTCTACCAGACCGCGCGCTTCAGCCACCTGGCCGCGATACGCGTCAAAGATGTTGCGCAGCGTGTCGGCCATGTTGATGGTCGGCTTCCAGTTCAGTTCTTCGCAGGTGTTGGTGATCTTGGGCACACGGTTCTGCACATCCTGATAGCCTTTGCCGTAATAGGCTGCCGAGGTGGTCTCGACGATCTTGACCTGTTGCGCGGAGTCGCGATATTCGGGGTATTCCTTCGCCAGCTTCAGCATCATCTCGGCCAGGTCGCGGATCGCGAAGTTATTGGTCGGATTGCCGATGTTGTAGATCTTGCCGGTGGCGATGCCGTCCTTGTTGGCGATGATCTTCATCAGCGCGTCTATGCCGTCGTCGATGTAGGTGAAGGCACGTTTCTGGTGCCCGCCGTCCACCAGGCTGATGTTCTCGCCGCGCACGATGTGGCCGAGGAATTGCGTGACCACGCGCGAACTGCCTTCCTTCGGTGTGTGTATCGAATCCAGCCCTGCGCCTATCCAGTTGAACGGGCGGAACAGCGTGAAGTTCAAACCCTCCATGCCGTAGCCCCAGATCACGCGATCCATCAACTGCTTCGAGCAGGAATAGATCCAGCGCGGCTTGTTGATCGGGCCGCAGACCAGTTCGGAATTTTCCGGGTCGAATTCCTCGTCGTGGCACATGCCGTACACTTCCGAAGTGGAAGGGAACACCAGATGCTTGCCGTACTTCACCGACGCGCGGACTATGGGCAGATTGGCCTCAAAGTCCAGCTCGAACACGCGCAGCGGTTGCTTCACATACGTGGACGGTGTGGCGATCGCCACCAGCGGCAGGATCACGTCGCACTTCTTGACGTGGTACTCGACCCACTCCCGGTTGATCGTGATGTCGCCCTCGAAGAAATGGAAGCGCGGCTTGCCGATCAGGTCGGAGATGCGGTCGGTGCTCATGTCCATGCCATATACTTCCCAGTCGGTGGTGGCCAGGATGCGGTTGGAAAGATGGTGGCCGATGAAGCCGTTCACGCCGAGGATCAATACTTTTTTCATTTTTATTTCCTTAACAATTAAATTCAAATTTTTGTGTGCCAAAATGCGCGGCAAATTCCGCCGCACTCATTTCTTTTCCATCCAGTTCAAAATGCACCACGCGCAGCAGACCCTGTCCGCAGATCGCATAAGCCCTGCCTTCTTTGACGTAGAAAGCCGAATGATCTGTAGGCGCGTGATTCTTCACGCCCTGTTGTATATCGGGCGCGATGAATCGCGCCCCTACATCGGTCACCAGCGTTTGCAGGATGCGCATGGGTTTGCCCATCAACTGCGTCGTCGCACCCGGATACGGCGGTGCTACCGCGCGCACCAGATTGTGTATCTGTTGCGCAGACTGCGACCAATCGATCACTCCATCCTCCGCCTTGCGCCCGCCGAAATATCCACCCTTGCTCAGATCCTGCTTCAGCGCTGGTGCCTTGCCTGCCAACAAGTCCGGAAGGCAGGCGTTCAACGCCATCTCCGCCGCCACCGTCACCTTCTGGAACACTTGCAACGCGGTATCGTTGGGCAGGATCGGCACGGCCTGCTGCGCGACGATGTCGCCGTTGTCCGGCTTCTCGGTCATGTAATGCAGGGTGCTGCCCGTTTCCGTCTCGCCGTGGATTATCGCCCAATTCACCGGCACGCGGCCGCGGTATTTCGGCAGCAGCGAACCGTGCATGTTCAGCGCGCCATGCTTTGGTATCTCAAGCAACTCGCGCTTGAGCATCTCGCGGTAATAAAATGAAAAGAAAAAGTCCGGTTGCAACGCGCGGATCTGGGCGATGACATCCGGCGTATTCGGGTTATCCGGCGTGATGGTCGGGATGCCATGCAATGCGGCCAGTTCCGCGACGCTGTCGAACCAGATGGTTTCTTTCGGGTTGTCGCGATGCGTGACTACCAAAGCGACATCGACGCCATGCGCCAACAACACGGACAGACAGCGACAACCCACGTTGTGATATGCGAAGACAATTGCACGGCTCATGCTGAAGGCGAACCCCAAACCCCTCCCAACCTCCCCTTGTCAGGGGAGGAGCCTGCATTCCCCCTGATAAGGGGGGACAGAGGGAGGTTGCTTTTACTTTTCACTTTTCACTTTTCACTGCTTTCAAGTACCGCCTCGACCAGGTAACGCGGCCTGTGCCGCACTTGCTGGTAGATGCGTCCGATGTATTCGCCCAACAGCCCGATGCCGAACAACGTGATACCGATCAGGAAAAATGCTATGGCGAACAGCGTGAACAGCCCTTCTGCTTCCGGACCTACCATCAGGCGACGCGCCAACAGGAATACCACAAAGAACGCCGACAGCACCGAGATCGCGATGCCCAGCATCGAGAACAGTTGCAGCGGCACCAGCGAAAAGCTGGTCATCAGGTCGAAGTTCAGGCGGATCAGGCTGTACAGCGAATACTTTGATTCACCGGCGGTGCGCTCATCATGCCCCACCACCACCTCGGCGGGATTGCGCGCAAAGGTATAGGCCAGCGCCGGAATGAAGGTGCTCACCTCCTTGCAACTGTTGATCGCGTCGATGATGCCCCGATCATAGGCACGGAACATGCAGCCCTGGTCGGTCATCTTGATGCGGGTGATGCGCTCGCGCAACCCGTTCATCATGCGCGACGCCACATGCCGCCACCAGCTGTCACTACGCTGACGGCGGATCGAGCCGACGTAATCGTGGCCCTCGTCCATCTTCGCCAGCAGCAGGCCGATATCCTCGGGGAGATTCTGCAGATCGGCGTCGAGCGTGACGACGCGCTGGCCGCGCGAATGTTCGAAGGCCGCCATGATCGCCATGTGCTGGCCGAAATTACCGTTGAACAGGATCACCCGTGTAACATCGGGACGCTTCTGGAACTGCTCGCGCAGGATCGCGGCAGAGCGGTCGCGACTACCGTCATTGACGAACAGAATCTCGTATGAGATGCCAAGCTTGTCCAGCGCCGGATATAAACGGTCGAACAAGGACTGCAAGCCCTGCTCTTCGTTATAAACCGGGATGACAACGGAAAGTTGGGGTGTACTCATAAATTCATTTTGCGGGCGAATCGCGGTGTCGCGTGCTCGCTCATTCCTCGTCTATCAATCTGATATGCCTCGTCATTCGCTGCGCGGCTCCTTGCGCTTCATCCCGCAAAAATGAATTTCTGGAAGTTCCCATAAGGCTGGCATTTTACCGCATGGCGCGCGGATAGCGAAATCTGGAATTGTTTTGGTAGGGTGGGCAGACAGGGGTTCGTCTGCCCACGCGGCTTGCTATCTGCGTGGGCACAAAATCGTGCCCACCCTACTTGGCTTTGCGCGCAGCATCCTCATAGACGAGCCAATCAGGTTTCATATAGTACCTAACGTATTTTAGACGGCTCTAACAATACCTCACGCATCGCTGCACAGGTGCGCTCGACATCCGCCTCGTTCATCGCATAGAACATCGGCAGCGAGACGATCTGTTTGCCGACGCGCTCGGCGACCGGGAACATGCCTTCCTTGAAGCCGCGCTCGCTATACAGCTTGAACAGATGGATAGGCGCGTAGTGGAAGCCGATGCCGATATTGTGCGCTTTCATTTTTTCCATGAACTCGGGACGGGTGATGCGCTCCGGCAGCACGACCTGGAACAGGTGCCAGTTGGTGCTCTCGAACTCGGCAGGCGGAAGTTGCGCGCCGGCCTGTTTCTCGAAATCCTTGCCCAGCGTCGCGAAATAACGCTTCGCCAGTTTGCGCCGCTGTGCGGTGATGTCATTCAGTTTTGCAAACTGGCCCAGGCCGATCGCGGCGGCGATGTCGGTCATGTTGTACTTGCCGCCCAGCACATCCACCTCGATGCCGTCCCAGCCGCTGCGCGTCACGCCCTGCAGCCGGTATTTTTCCGCGAGTAACGCTTCCTCGGCATTGTTCAGCACCAGGCAACCGCCTTCGGAGGTGGTGATGTTCTTGTTGGCCTGAAAACTGAACGAGACAAAATCGCCGAACGAGCCGATGGGCTTGCCCTTCCAGGTCGAACCGATGGCTTGCGCGGCATCTTCGATCACGCGCAGTTTGTATTTGTCAGCAATCGCATACAGTCTGTCCATGTCCACCGGCTTGCCCGCCAGATACACCGGGATGATGGCCTTGGTGCGCTTGGTGATCGCGGCTTCGACCTTGTCCAGATCGATATTGCGCGTGACCGGGTCGATGTCGGCAAATACCGGCGTCGCGCCGACTTCGAGTATCACGTTCGCGGTGGCGACCCACGAGATCGGCGTGGTGATGACTTCATCGCCCGCGCCGATTCCCGCGATGCGCAGCGCGATCTCCATCGTGCAGGTTCCGGAATTGAAGGTGCGCACCGGGCGCCCGCCGAAATAGGCAGACAATTGCTTTTCGAATTCCTGCACCTTCGGCCCGCTGGTGATCCATCCTGAGCGCAGCGTATCCGCGACAGAAGCGATGGTCGCTTCGTCTATCGTGGGTTTGGAAAACGGAAGAAATGCATTCATGAGCTATGTCCGATAAAAATGTCTACAGCCATTCTGGCTGATGCTTCGACCAGGCCTTCAGTCCTGAGCAAAGTCGAAGGGTCGGCGCGAACGGTTCGGTGAATGGCATGGGCTCTATGCCCTCGAAATAATAATGACGCCCAGTATGATCACGCCCATCCCCACCACCTTGGTCGGATTGAAGGCCTCGCCCAGCAGGTACCAGGCGGCGACGGCATTCACCACATACGCCATCGACAGCATAGGAAAAGCGATGCTGACCGGCACACGCGACAGCGCGAGTATCCAGATGACCACGCTGAACCCGTAACAGAACAGCGCGGCGACGATGTGCCACTCGGTGGCGAGTTTCCAGCCGATCGGCAGGATGTTTTCCATGCTGAATGCGAAGTAACCGATCGCATTGGTTCCCGATTTCATCAGTATCTGCGCGGCGGCATTGAGCATCACGCCGGCGAAGATCAGACCGAAACTGATCAGATTCATTTGTAACCTCCATGAATCATAAGGGTGCCTCTAAAAATTCAGAGTTCGCCCATATGCAAGGCACGGGAAAAATTTCACAGCGCCGCATATGATTGATATGTTAGCAAGAAATTTTTTCCGCAACGCAGCAGTTGGGATGAAATCTGGATTTTTAGAGGTGCCCGTCATGGTTTCTTTACCACGATGTGCTGTGCATCCTCAAAGATGATCTTCATGGCCAACCCCCTTTGTTGCAGTTGTGCGTAAGCATACGCCGGCATGACCGCGAAAGCCTCGCTCTGTGTCGCCCATACCTTGGCGAACTCCTCCAGCGTGGGGATCCAGCGTTGCGGCTCCTGCTGGATGCCGAAACCCATCTCGTCCTGATATTGCACCAGCGTGAAGATGCGCTGCAAATAAAACGCCAGCGTCCACTCATAGGTCAGCACCGAGTAGAACGGGACCCCTTGCTTACCCTCGGCATGTTTACCCTCGGCCAGTTTAACTTCGGCGCGTATCGCCTCGGCGATGTGCTTGGCGGAACGATCGCGCGCCGCCTCGTTGTAGCCGGACAGCCCTATTTGTGCTGTCAGCAAAGCACCCACGGCCAGCACCACCACCGCAGCAGCCTTCTTTGCACGCCACAGCAACGCCATGCCGCCCAGCAAACCGGCCAGAAAAACCAGCGACGCGGCCACCAGCCAGTTGCCGAATTTCGGGTACAACTCGGCCTGCTGCTGCGTGTCGGCGAACTTTCCGGCATTCGCCGCCAGCACCAGCCACACCAAAGCGACCAGCACGACAGGCGCGACCTGCCAGAACAATTTTCGCTCGCGCATCTCCGCGATACGCCTGCCCATCAGCAGGGCCAGCGCCGGGAACATCGGCAACAGGTAAGACGGCAACTTGGAACCCGACACGGTGAAGAACAGGTAAATGAACACCGCCCAGATCAGCAGGAAGCGCTCGGCATTGAATAATTTTTCCGGCTGCCTGCCCCTGCGCCAGGCGCGCAGCAGGGTGTCGAACATCAGCACCGTCCAGGGCAACGCACCGGTCAGCAGGATGGGGATGAAATAATACCAGGGCTGATAGCGCCCCAGATCCTTGGTGGTGAAGCGCGTGTAGTGCTCGTAGATAAAGAAGCGCCCGAAAAACTCGGGATTGGCTTTCATCACCAGATAGAACCACGGTGCGGCGATCAGCAGGAATACCGCCAGGCCGGGCAGCCAATACATCCGCTTCAACACCCGGAAATCGCGCTCCACGACGCAAAAGATGAACAGCGCCGCTCCCGGCAACACCACGCCCATCAAGCCCTTGCTCAACACCGCCAGCGCCATGCCCGCCCACGCCAGCAGCATCCAGTTGCGCTGGTCCCGTTTGGCTACCTGTGATTGTCCGATCAACATGCTGGTGATGCCCAGCGTGATGAAGAACGTCACGCCCATATCCAGCGTGTTGATGTGCCCGATCAGCACATACAGCAGACTGCTGCCCAGCAGCAGCGCGGCATAGCCACCCGCCTCGCGGCCGAACAATCGCGACCCGGCGAACCACACCAGGAATATTCCGGCAAACCCGGTCAGTCCGGCCCACAGACGCGAAGTCCATTGATGCTCGCCGAACACGGTGTATGCGATCGCGGTCGCCCAATACTGCAGCGGCGGTTTTTCGAAATACTTGAGGTCGTTCAGACGCGGGGTCGTCCAGTCGCCGCTTGCCACCATCTCGCGCGGGATCTCGGCATAACGGCCTTCATCCGGCTTGACCAGCGTGCGGTATTCGAGATTGGCGAACCAGATCACCGCAACGGCAATGATCAGCCACCAAAGCTGCCTGCTGGAAATATTCAGTTTGCCTGTCATTGCTGTATTTTCCAGCTTGCGCGCAACTGTTGCGCGCCGCGAAAGGTCTGTTCAAGCTTTTCCGCATCACCCGCCTCCAGCGCCGCGCTCATTTGGTTCAGCTCCGCGATGTAGATCTGCAATTCCTTCAGCAAGGCATCCCGGTTCGACAGGCAGATGTCGCGCCACATTTCCGGCGAACTGGCCGCGATGCGGGTGAAATCGCGGAAGCCGCTGGCCGCAAACGATAGCAGGACATCACGGTTCTCGCGTTGTGCCAGATCGTGCACCAGCGCGAACGAAAGCAGGTGCGGCAAATGGCTGACTGCTGCGAATACTTCGTCGTGTTGCGCCGGCGTCAATTCGCTCACCATGGCTCCGCACAACTCCCATGCATGACGCACGCGCGCCACCGACTCGGCGCTGTTTTCCGGCAGCGGGGTCAACACCACCTTTTTCCACTGGAACAGATCGGATCGCGCTGCCGTCGCGCCGCTCTGCTCGGCTCCCGCAATGGGATGCGCGGGCACGAACTGGGCCACCCTGCCGCCCAGATTAGCGTAAGCCGCACGCACCACATCGCTTTTGGTGCTTCCGCCGTCGGTGACCAGGGTTTGTGCGCCGAGGTGCGGCGCGATGCGTGTCATCAGCTCCGCCATCTGCCCGACCGGCGTCGCCAGCATCACCAGATCGGCATCGCCGAGTTCGGCAGCCATATCCTTCCCGATACGATCGATGACGCCGAGTTGCAGTGACTGGGCCAGCGGCAGCGCGCTGCGCCCGAAGCCCACCACAGAACCCACCGCGCGCGCTTTATGCAATGCCATCGCAAACGAGCCGCCGATCAAGCCGACACCGAAGATGACGATTTTATTGAATGGGGGTTTCTTCATTGCACTCCCTCTCCCTTATCCGCTGGCTCGCTTTTATTCGAGGATATTTACAGTGTGCGACCTATCGCGTTGGCGATGCCGCCCAGTGTACCCATCATTTTCTTCAATTCCTGCGGGGTGAGTGCCTGATCGGCATCGCACCATGCATCGCACGGACTGGGGTGCATCTCGACCAATAGCCCGTCCGCGCCGGCGGCGATGGCGGCTTGCGACAGTGCCGGCACCATCCATGCCTTGCCGCCGGCATGGGAAGGATCGACGATCACCGGCAAGTGGGTCTCTTTTTTCAGCACCGGTATCGCGGTGACATCCAGCACGTTGCGATAGTAAGTCTCGAAGGTGCGGATGCCGCGCTCGCAGAAGATGATGTTGTGGTTGCCGCCCGCCGCGATGTATTCAGCAGCCATCAGCCATTCTGAAATGGTCGCCGACATGCCGCGCTTCAGGATCACCGGTTTGCTGGTGCGGCCGACTTCCTTGAGCAGGTCGAAGTTCTGCATGTTGCGCGTGCCGATCTGGATCACGTCCACGTCATATTCGAGGAAGGTGTCCAGCATGCGGATATCCATCAGTTCCGTGACGATGGGCAGCTTGTATTTGCCGGCCGCCTTGCGGAACATATCCAGGCCTTCCTTGCCCTTGCCCTGAAAGGCGTACGGGCTGGTGCGCGGCTTGAATGCGCCACCGCGCATCAATCGGCAACCGGCCTCATGCACATATTTCGCCGACAGATCCATCTGCTCCTGCGTCTCCACCGAACAGGGCCCGGCGATGATCTGGATCTGGTTCCCACCCAACTTCAGGCCGCCAATATCGATGACGGTATTTTCCTTGTGGGATTCGCGCGACACGATCTTGTATTGCTTGGCGATGTGCATCGCCGACTCCACACCCGGCAGCGGCGTGAACATCTCCTCGGTCAGCGGGCGTTCGTCACCGATCGCGCCGATCACGGTGCGCTCGATGCCGCGCGAGATGTTGGCCTTCAATCCGGCTGCTTCCAGCCTTTTCACCACTGCGCCGATCTGCTCGTCAGTGACATCCTTACCCATTACGATGATCATTTATTTCTCTCCACGGGCATGGTCAATATGACCATCCCTATTTAATGAATCCCGCATGCCCGTCCCCCTCCTCAATCCTCCCCCGCAAGCGGGAGAGGAAGCGAACGAACGCTACGCGGGATTTTGCGTTAACGCCTGCTTTAACACAGACAAAAATTTTTCGTTCTCTGTTTCCAGACCGATGCTCACGCGCAGATGATCCGGCATGGCGTAACTGGCGACAGGGCGCACGATCACACCCAGTTCCAGCAAGCGCCGATACACCCGCGCAGCATTACCGATCTTGAAGCTGACGAAGTTGCCAAAAGAAGGAATGTATTCCAGCCCCAGTTTTCTCAGCCCGTCCACGATCTGTTTCATGCCGCGCTGGTTCAGCAAAAAAGTCTGCTGCACGAAATCCGCATCCTGCAACGCCGCCACCGCAGCCGCTTGCGCCACGCTGTTGACGTTGAACGGCTGCCGCACGCGATTCAGCATGTCCATCACTTGCGGATGGCCCAACGCATAACCGACGCGCAGCGAAGCCAGGCCGTATGCCTTGGAAAAAGTCCGCGAGATGATCAGGTTGGGGAATTCGCCCAGCCAGCTCACGCTGTCGTAGCGGCACTCCACCGGCAGGTACTCGTTATACGCCTCGTCCAGCACCACCAGGATGTTGTCCGGCAAGGCGCGCATGAACGCGTGCAATGAAGCACCGGACAAAAATGTGCCGGTCGGATTGTTCGGGTTGGCGATGAAGATCATCTTCGCGCCCTGTTTCACTGCGGCAGAGCGCATCGCATCCAGATCATGGCCGTAGTCCCTGGCCGGCACGCTGATGCCCGTCGCACCGACCGCCTGGATCGCCAACGGATAAACGGCAAAGGCATGCTCGGCATACACCGCCCTGTCGCCCGCGGTGAGAAAAGCCCGCGCGGCCAGTTCCAGCAGGTCATTCGAACCATTACCCAGAAACACCCGGTCGAACGATACCCCATAACGCTTGACCAGCGCCTCTTTCAGCGCATAGCCGTTGCCGTCCGGATACAGGCTGATCTGATCCAGCGCGGCGCGAGCCGCAGCAACCGCCTTGGGACTGGCCCCCAGCGGATTCTCGTTCGAGGCCAGTTTCACGATACCCGTGATACCCAGTTCGCGCTCCAGCTCGGAGATCGGCTTGCCGGGCTGATAAGGGGCAATGGCGCGGATGTAGGCCGGAGCCAGTTCACTGTAATTCATATTCAGCTTCGCTGGAATGATCGACTAAACGGCGACCGGGTACGAGCCCAGCACTTTGACGAAGGAGGCGACCTGCTTCAGTTCAGTCAGTGCCGCAGCGACCCTGGCATCGTCCTGATGACCTTCGATGTCCACATAGAACACATATTCCCACATGCCGGATCGCGCCGGGCGCGACTCCAGCCTGGTCATGCTGACACCATGTTTGGCCAGCGGAACCAGCAGATCATGCACCGCACCCGGGCGGTTCGCGGCGGACATCACCAGCGAAGTCTTGTCGCTGCCGGAGGGTGCGACATGCTGGTTGCCCAGCACCAGAAAGCGCGTGGTGTTGTTGGCTTCGTCCTCGATGTTTTCCACACACACTTTCAAATCAAAGCGCGCTGCAGCCTGACCGCCGGCGATCGCCGCGCTGTGCGGGCTTTCCGATGCCAGCCGGGCCGCCTCGGCATTGCTGGCGACCGGGATGCGTGCCGCATGGGGCATATGGGTGTTCAGCCAAACCTGGCATTGGCCCAGCGATTGCGGATGCGAATAGACGGTCTTGATGGCGCCCGGTTCGCAATGTTTCGCCAGCAGACATTGATGGATGGGCAGCGTCACTTCGCCGCACACCTGCAAGGTGCTTTGCAATAACAGATCCAGCGATCGGCCTATCGCGCCTTCGCTGGAATTCTCCACCGGCACCATGCCGTAATGGGCTGAGCCGCTTTCCACGGCACGGAACACATCGTCTATGGTCGGGCAAGACTGTCCTTGTATCGCACTGCCAAAACGTTTCAGAGCCGCCGCCTCGGTGAATGTCCCTTCCGGGCCAAGATAGGCGACCGTCAAGGGTGCCTCCAGCGCGCGGCATTGCGACATCACTTCGGTGAACAACTGTGCCACGGCGGCAGCGCCCAACGGCCCGCTGTTGCTGCCCTGCAGGCGTTTGAGCACCTGGGCTTCGCGCTCCGGGCGCAATACCTTGCCGTCTTCCTTGAGGTGGCCGATCTGCTGCGCGAGACCGGCGCGCTGATTCAGCAGCTTGAGCAACTCATCATCCAGAAGGTCAATCTGTTTGCGGAGTTGAATTAGTTTTTCGCTCATCGCACTTTGGCTTTCAGCTTGTTTAAAGTTCTTTCAGCAGAGGCAGGTCGCGCACCATCAACACGCCCGGAATGGCGGCGATCTGCGCGATCAGTTTAGCCGGAATCGCGCTGTCTGTATCCACCAGCGTGTAAGCCATCTCGCCGCGCGACTTGTTCATCATGTTATGGATGTTGATGCCCGCAGCGGCCAGCGTGGTGGATATCTGGCCCAGCATGTTGGGCACGTTGCTATTCGCGATCGCCAGACGGAACGCCGACTCGCGCGGCATCGCGACGTTGGGGAAATTCACCGTGTTGGCCACGTTGCCGTGTTCCAGGTAATCGCGCAACTGTTCGACCACCATCACCGCGCAATTGTCTTCCGCCTCCTGCGTGGAAGCACCCAGGTGCGGCAGCGCGATCACGCCGGGATTGCCTTGCGATTTGTGGGTGGGGAAGTCGCACACGTAGTAGCGGACATGCTTGCCCGCCAGTCCGGCCAGTATCGCATCCTCATTGACGATGGCATCGCGCGAGAAATTCAGCAGCACACTGCCCGCCTTCATCGCCGCAACACGCTTCTCGTCGATCAGATTGCGCGTGGCATCGAGCAGCGGCACGTGCAGACTGACGAAATCGCTGTGCTTGAGCAAGTCTTCCACGCCGTTCGCCTTCTTCACCTGAGAAGGCAGACTCCACGCGGCGTCCACGGTGATCTCCGGATCGTAGCCGATCACGTTCATGCCGAGACCGATGGCGGCATCGGCCACCAGGCGGCCGATCGCCCCCAGCCCGATGATGCCGAGCGTGCGTCCGCGCAATTCGGTGCCGGCGTAGTGTTTCTTGCCATCCTCCACCAGCTTGTGCATCGTCGCGTCGTCACCCTTCAGGCCGGAGACGAAATGCAACGCGGGAACGATGTTGCGCGAGGCCAGCAGCATGCCGGTGATGACCAGCTCCTTCACCGCGTTGGCGTTCGCGCCCGGCGCGTTGAACACCGGCACGCCGCGCTCGCTCATCTTCTTCACCGGCACGTTGTTGGTGCCCGCACCAGCGCGCCCAATGGCCATCACCGTCTTGGGAATGTGCATCTCCAGCATGTGATGCGAACGCACCAGTATCCCATCCGGCTCGGCGATCTCGGTGCCGGTGACATAACGCGCGGCGGGAAAACGGTTCAGCCCGACCGCGGCGATCTTGTTCAGCGTGAGTATCTGGTATGTTTTAGACATTTATATTTCCTGGGCTGCTATTCCAGTTTGGTTTGAAAAAATAATAATCGGGTATGGTGGGCACAGCCCACGCGGCGCCCTATCATTGGCATTGCGTGGCACTGTCTGTATGCCGCCCGCGTGGGCTGCGCCCACCCTACAACTGCTGTCAGTTATTTTTTTTGGCGAACTCGTTCATGAAGTCCACTAGTGCCTGCACACCTGCCAGCGGCATCGCGTTGTATATCGATGCGCGCATCCCGCCCACCGACCTGTGCCCCTTCAGTTGCAGCAAGCCGCGCGCATCCGCCTGCTTGAGGAAATCGCCGTCCAGTGCCGCATCCTTCAAAGTGAACGGCACGTTCATGCGCGAGCGATCCGCCTTGTTCACCGGACAATGGTAGAAACCGTTGCTGGCATCGATCGCCGCATACAACAAGTTGGCCTTGGCGACGTTGGCGCGTTCCATCGCAGCGATCCCGCCATTCTTCTTCAGCCACTGGAACACCAGCCCGGCCATGTAGATGCCATAAGTCGGCGGCGTGTTGTACATCGAATCACTCTCGGCATGGGTCTTGTAATCCAGCATGGTCGGCAGACCGGATGGCGCATGCCCCACCAGATCTTCACGCACGATGACGATGGTCAGGCCTGCCGGGCCGATGTTCTTTTGCGCGCCGGCGTAGATCAGGCCGAATTTGGATACGTCGATGACGCGCGACAGGATGTTGGAAGACATGTCCGCCACCAGCGGTACGCTACCCGTATCGGGAACCCAGTTGAACTCGACGCCGCCTATGGTCTCGTTCGGCGTGTAATGCACATAGGCTGCTTCCTTGTCCAGCTTCCAGCTAGCAAATGCCGGCACGTAGGTGCAGTTCTTGTCGGTGTTGTTCGCCGCCACGTTCACATAGCTGAACTTCTTCGCCTCGCCGATCGCCTTCTTCGACCACTCGCCGGTATTGATGTAATCTGCAGAGAGCTTGCCGCGCAACAAGTTGAACGGGATCATCGAGAATTGCAGATGCGCGCCGCCCTGCAGGAACAGCACCTTGTAATTGGAGGGTATGCCCAACAGCTCGCGCAGATCGGCCTCGGCCTGGGCGTGGATGCCCATGTATTCCTTGCCGCGGTGTGACATCTCCATCACCGACATGCCGCTGCCGTGCCAGTCGAGCAATTCCGCCTGCGCCTGCCGCAACACCTCTTTCGGCAACACTGCCGGCCCCGCGCTGAAGTTGTAAATCGTCATTTCATTCTCTCCTGAAAAAAATCCTGTGAAGGGTACAAGCCCGTGAAGGGTACAAGGGAGAAGGGTGAAGGGAAAAACCGGCACGGAGCGCCGCACCTGCATTTACCCTTCTCCCTTCCCCCTTCTCTATTACTATTCCTCTTCTTCCGGCTCCGCAATGCGGCTCAAACCGGCCAGTTTCTCGCCCTTCTCCACGTTCATCAGCGTGACGCCCTGGGCGGTGCGGCCCATCTCGCGGATCTCCTTGACGCGGGTGCGGATCAGCACGCCGCTGGTGCCGATCAGCATGATCTCGTCCTCGACATTCACCAGCGTCGCGGCGACCACCTTGCCGTTGCGCGGTGTAGTCTTGATCGCGATCATGCCCTGTGTGCCGCGCCCGTGGCGGGTGTACTCGACGATCGGGCTGCGCTTGCCGAAACCATTCTCGGTCGCGGTCAATACGCTTTGCTGTTCGTTCTCGGCCACCAGCAACGAGATCACCTGCTGCTTGGCGGCCAGCTTCATGCCGCGTACGCCGCGCGACGCGCGTCCGGTCGGACGAACGTCGTTCTCGTCGAAGCGCACCGCCTTGCCGCCGTTCGAGAACAGCATCACGTCATGCTTGCCATCGGTAACGGCAACGCCGATCAGATGGTCGTCCTCGTCCAGATTGATCGCGATGATGCCGCGCTTCATCGGGCGCGAGAAATCGTTCAGGGGAGTCTTTTTCACCGTGCCGTTGGTGGTGGCGAAGAACACATATTTATCCTCGACGAACTCGCTCACCGGCAACACCGCGTTGATCTTCTCGCCGTTTTCCAGAGGCAGCAGATTCACGATCGGCTTGCCGCGCGAAATGCGGCTGCCCTGCGGCACTTCATACACCTTGAGCCAGTACACGCGACCGCGATTGGAGAAGCACAGGATGTAATTGTGGGTGTTGGCGATGAACAGGTTGTCGATGAAATCGTCTTCCTTGGTCGCCGTGGCCTGCTTGCCGCGGCCGCCGCGCTTCTGCGCCTTATATTCGTCGAGACGCTGCGATTTCATGTAACCGCCATGCGACAGCGTGACCACCACGTCTTCCGGCGCGATCAGGTCTTCCATGCTCATGTCCTGGGTGTGCGTGATGATCTCGCTGCGGCGTTTGTCGCCGAACTGCGCCTTCACTGCGGCCAGCTCATCGCCGATGATCTGGGTGACGCGTTCCGGCTTGGCCAGGATGTCGAGCAGGTCGGTGATCTTGTCCATCACTTCGCGATATTCGCCGACGATCTTGTCCTGCTCCAGACCGGTCAGGCGTTGCAGACGCAATTCCAGGATCGCCTGGGTCTGCGCGTCGGAAAGATGATAGCCGCGATCCTTGCCCTTGCCGACCAGACCGAACTCCGGCAGCAAACCATCCGGGCGCGACGCATCGCTGACGCGGCTGAGCATGTCCTCGACCAGCGACGAGCGCCAGCTGCGCGCCATCAGTTCGCGCTTGGCGTCGGCTGGCGTCGCCGCAGCCTTGATCAGCGCAATGATCTCATCCACGTTGGACAATGCCACCGCCAGACCTTCCAGGATATGGCCGCGCTCTCGCGCCTTGCGCAATTCGAAGATGTTGCGGCGCGTCACCACTTCGCGGCGATGGCGCAGGAACGCATCCAGCATCTGCTTGAGATTGAGCAGCCTGGGCTGGCCGTCAACGATGGCGACCATGTTTATGCCAAAGCTGTCCTGCAACTGGGTGTCCTTGTACAACTTGTTAAGGATCACGTCGGCGTTCTCGCCGCGCTTCAGCTCGATCACCGCGCGCATCCCGGACTTGTCCGATTCGTCGCGTATCTCCGAAATGCCTTCCAGACGTTTTTCGCGCACCAGTTCGCCGACCTTGATCAGCAGATTGGCCTTGTTCACCTGATAGGGCAACTCGTCGATGATGATGGCCTGGCGACCGCCGACCTTGTCTATATCCTCGAAGTGGGTCCGTGCACGCATGATCACGCGGCCGCGTCCGGTGCGGTAACCTTCCTTCACGCCGGCCAGACCATAGATGAATCCGGCGGTCGGGAAATCCGGCGCAGGCACGTATTCGATCAGTTGCTCGATATCCAGATCGGGATTCTTCAGCAGCGCGAGGCAGGCACTCACCACTTCGCCCAGATTGTGTGGCGGGATGTTGGTCGCCATGCCCACCGCGATGCCGGACGAGCCGTTGATCAGCAGATTGGGGATGCGCGCCGGGAACACCAGCGGCTCATGCTCGGAGCCGTCGTAGTTCGGCCCGAAATCGACTGTTTCCTTGTCCAGGTCGGCGAGCAATTCATGGGCGATCCTGGACATGCGGATCTCGGTGTAACGCATCGCCGCCGCGTTATCGCCGTCCACCGAACCGAAGTTGCCCTGCCCGTCCACCAGTGTGTAACGCAACGAGAAATCCTGCGCCATGCGCACGATGGTGTCGTACACCGCCGTGTCGCCGTGCGGATGGTACTTACCGATCACGTCGCCGACGATACGCGCCGACTTCTTGTAGGCCTTGTTCCAGTCGTTGGACAGTTCGTGCATCGCGAACAGCACGCGGCGGTGCACCGGCTTCAGGCCGTCGCGCACATCCGGCAACGCGCGTCCGATGATCACACTCATCGCATAGTCCAGGTAGGACTTGCGCATTTCTTCTTCGAGGCTGACGGGGAGTGTTTCTTTGGCGAATTGTTGTTCCATGTATGACCTAAATGTTGTTGCAGGAAAGACCAAGCCGGCCAGCAGCCATGGCGTGAATCAAAGCGAACATTTTAGCACAGCGAAGCTGCCCTGAGCCACCTGCCTGACAGACCCGACTATTTGGCTAAAGCACTGAGTTTTGTTAGAGTCAGTCCCTCATAAATCAATAAACAGGGCCCTATGGCCATGACCAACGCCGACCCCGTCGAACTGGAAAAATTCTCGCTACTGGCACACAAATGGTGGGATCCGCACAGCGAATTCAAGCCGCTGCACGACATCAACCCGCTGCGCCTGGACTACATCGACCGCCACGCCGGCCTGGCCGGCAAGACCGTGCTGGATGTCGGCTGCGGCGGCGGCATCCTGTCGGAAAGCATGGCCGGCCTGAACGCCAATGTCACCGGCATAGACCTGTCCGACAAGGCACTGCAAGTCGCCAAACTGCACCTGCTGGAAAGCGGCAAACAGGTCGATTACCGCAAGATCGCAGTCGAAGCCCTCGCTGCCGAACTGCCCGGACACTACGATGTGGTCACCTGCCTGGAAATGCTCGAACACGTGCCCGATCCGAACAGTGTGATCGCGGCCTGCGCGAAGTTGGTCAAACCGGGCGGCTGGGTGTTCTTCTCCACGCTCAACCGCAACCCCAAGTCCTATCTGCTCGCCGTGATCGGTGCGGAATACATCCTCAACATGCTGCCGCGCGGCACCCATGACTATGCCAAATTCATCAAGCCGTCCGAACTCGCGCAGTCCTGCCGCAATGCGGGGCTGAACATGGCCGACCTGATCGGCATGAGCTACAACCCGCTCACCAAAGTGTATTCATTGGGCAGGGATACCGACGTGAACTATATGATCGCCTGCCGTCGTGATTGACAGATTATTGAAGCGCGTAGGGGCGTATGGCAATACGCCCTTTTGATCAACGGGGAAGGCTGTTCCACAAGGGCGTATGCCATACGCCCCTACGCAATGTGCCATAAACATCCATGATTAAAGCCATCCTGTTCGACCTCGACGGCACCTTCGCCGACACCGCGCCCGACCTCGCCGCCGCGCTCAATCACACCCGCGCCACGCGCAACCTGCCGCCGCTGCCCATCGAGACATTGCGCCCACAGGCGTCGCACGGTTCGCGCGGCCTGCTCAAGTCCGGTTTCGGCATCGAACCGGGACACCCCGACTACGACACGCTGCGCGACATCTTCCTCGACTACTATGCCCGCCACATCTGCGTGCACACCCGGTTGTTCGACGGCATGGCGCAACTGATCGGCGAACTGAAGCTACGCGGCATCAAATGGGGCATCGTCACCAACAAGCCGCACCACCTTACGATGCCGCTGATGCAGGCGCTGGGCTATGCCGAGCGCGCCGACTGCCTGATCAGCGGCGACACCTGCGCCCACGCCAAGCCGCATCCCGAACCGATGCACAAGGCCTGCCAGACCATCGGCGTCACCCCCGCACAATGCCTGTATCTCGGCGACGACCAGCGCGACATGCAAGCCGCCAGCGCCGCCGGCATGCCCGGCATCATCGCCAACTACGGCTATGTCGGCGACAACGCATCCATCGCAAACTGGAACGCCCAGGGCAGCGTGGACAAGCCCACGGAACTTCTCGCCTATCTCACCCTCTGACCGCACGTGCTACAATTCACACCGTAGCAGAACAACCACCAGGGGGCGACTTGGCTTCGACGTGGGTTACAAAGCAGCGTAGGGCATACCGAGGACCCGCTACCTCGTAAATCAGCTGGAAAAAACTAGTCGCAAACGACGAAACGTACGCTTTAGCAGCTTAGTCTGCTAGACCTCACACCCTGCTGTCTGTGGAGGGGCTCAAAGCCGCAAGGCCGAGATGAGTGAGGTAACTTACACAGAATCGTGTCGGGCAGGGTCACTTTGCCCGAAGCTAAAATCAAGGTGACTCGTCCTTTACCAGCCCGCCGGTTGGCGTGTACGGGATCAAATTAAACAGCCAGGCTAAGTATGTAGAACTATCTGTAGAGGACTTGCGGACGGGGGTTCAATTCCCCCCGCCTCCACCAATAACATAAGGTCAACGCTTCTCCGTTGGCCTTTTTTCTTGTGTGCTCCCGCGTGTTCGTGGAGGTTCATGGGGATAATCGTGGAAAGATGCGGACTTCCACTTTTGCTATTCACTCACGTTTGGGGCGAATT
>JBGSKJ010000032.1:0-4628 GCA_041741275.1 Gallionella sp. | reverse complement strand
TCGATCATGCGGCAGCCATCTTCAAGGCTGCAAAACATCCAAAAAGTTTCGTATCGATAGATCGGGCCGACCACATGCTCAGCAACAAGGCAGATGCCGAGTTCGTCGCCAATGTGCTTGCCGCATGGGCGGTGCGCTATTCAACTGCAACGTGAAAGCAATCCAGACTATTCGATACCAATACCGTCGTTTTAATTGACCTTGCCGGAACCTAGCTGGCCGAATTTTATCGGCGCAGTGTGGTGGCGCTTCTTCGCTTGGCGACGTATCCATCAGTCGGAGGATGAATGCAATCATATGCAAATTTACGCATTGTGCCACACTGTAAGAATTCAATTCTTCCTGCGACTAATCCTTGCATCCGCCATTTTGGCAATGCCAAACATGTTAATTAATTAAAGGACGCCTAAAATGAACCTCAACCAAATCGCAAAAACCCTGATTTCTTCCGGCGCACTGGCCGCCGCCATGAGTGGTGCTGCGCTCGCTGCCCCATGCGGAGCAACCAATCCGTGTGCGGCGCGTTCTCGCCAGATGAGCAACGCCAACCCCTGCGCTGGCAAGAATCCATGTGCAGGCAAAAACCCCTGTTCGGCAAAACACAAAAAAATGCACAAAAGCAAAAAAATGCATCCTTGTAAAGCGAAGAATCCATGCGCTGCGAAGAATCCATGCGCTGGCAAAAATCCTTGCGCTGGCAAGAATCCATGCGCGGCAAAGGCCAAGTAATCATTCCGCAAGCGCCAGCAGCCGACCGCGTAACACAGTCGGTTGTTGCGCCCGATCTTTCCCGGTTGCCGTTGGCGCAGTTGCAGGCCATGCAGCACGCCGGGCTGGAGATACTAGAGTGTTATCGCGTGCTGAAAAAATCCGGCCTGAACGTTGTCGGCGAAGTGCTGCGAGACAATCTGAACAAGGGCGAGACCTTTTACGAATTCAATCATTATCCCGATGATGATGTGTATGACCGCGAGACTCATGCACAGTACTACTACCACGCGCATCGCGGCGAAATCGGAGAGCATGGACACTTCCACTGTTTTCTGCGCCCGAAGGGGATGCTAGAGGGCGTTTCACCCATCAACTACCCAGCCACCGATCCATGGCCGAAAGGGGATGAAGCACTTTCACATCTGCTGGCAATCGCCATGGACAGCTATGGTTATCCGACCGGACTGTTCACCACCAATCGTTGGGTGACTGCCGAGGCATGGTACCCGGCCGAACAGGTTATCGATATGCTGGATCGCTTCGTGATCGACCATGCGTTTCCCTCCTGGCCGGTGAACCGCTGGATCAGCTCGATGTTTGTGCTATACCGCCCGCAGATAGAATATCTGCTCAGGCAGCGTGATGCCGTCATCTGGGCTTGGGCGGCAACTCATCCCGGCCAGGACGTGTTCGAAGACCGGGAACTTGATGTCACCAGTCAACTCCCCATCTCTGTGGAAGACACCATGCGTGAAATCGAACAACTGATTGCCGCCAAAAGTGTGTAACCATGCCGGGGCTGACCCTCATTCCTGAATCGTTGATGATCGGCTATCCAGCGAAACACAGTGCTTGCCCGGGTTGAACGCGGGGCCGGATCGATGCAGCGTATTTATCTCGCTTTCGCCTTCCCCACCATTTTGTTTCTGACTTGTCTGGCCAGCCAATACAGATCGAGTGGTTTTCAGTCGCTCGACACGGCGGACTTTGTCCGCGCCAGCGGCACGACCTCCCTGAAACCTGACCACGAGGAGATTCTGGTTACTCCGATCATTGCGAAGGACTACCACATCAATGCCAACCCGGCGACTTACGATTATTTGATCCCCACGAGCGTGAGCTTTCAGGAAATTGTTCCTCAGCACACCAGCTATCCCCAAGCCACCTTGTTCAATCCTGCACCAATTCGTAGCGGCTTGATAATAGCGGAGACTGCGGCCCTTGTAATTATTGCGAAACTTGCTTTGCTCGTTTTCAAAAGGCTTGACTCCGTAGTCAACTACGGGTTTAAGGTTTGGCTCATCATTTCACTGATGGGAAAAGACAGGAGACCACCATGAAATTCAAAACCTTCACGCAACATATGGTAATCGCACTCAGCCTCATCCTGGTTGCGACCGGCGTATTGGCCGCTCCGCTCAGCTACCAACTTCGTGTAGACGGCCTGTCCTGCCCGTTTTGTGCCTATGGCATAGAGAAAAAGTTGGGCGCGCTTGAAGGTGTTCAGAGTGTTGAAACGAACCTCAAGGACGGTGTCGTGATTGTCACCATGCAGGACGGCGCCACGCTCGATGAAGCGACGGCCAAAAAGGCAGTGAAAGAAGCCGGTTTTAGTTTGCGCAAGCTCGAACCGGTACAGTCCGTGTCGGAGGGTGGGAGGGCGCAATGAAGGCGGTCATCAAGGTGGGTTTGTCCGCCCTGTGCGTGTGGGCCGGTGCCGCCTGGAGCGCGCCGATTACCTTCAATACCGCGCTCCCGGTGCATGAGGGCGGCTACGTGCTGCGTGAGCAATTCATGTACATGAAAACCGCTGACGATCCCACGCCTGCACAGCGTGACATGCGGGTTTCGGGAGTCGTGTCGGTACTCGGCTACGGTGTGACTCCGGACTTCGCGCTATTCGGCATGCTGCCTTGGTTCGACAAGCGGCTCGACATGAGCATGGGCGGGCAGTATCTCACCAGTCGTAAATCGGGCGTTGGCGATCTTACCTTGCTTGGCCGCTACACCGCATACCAGTACGACGCGCCCCGGCGTACCTTGCGTATTGCGCCGTTTCTGGGCGTGAAGGCGCCGACCGGCGAGGATAACGCCCGTGACGGTTTCGGTCGCCTACCGCCCCCAGTCCAGCCTGGTTACGGTTCATGGGATGCGCTCGGCGGCGCGGTCGTCACCTACCAGACGCTGGATTTCGAGATCGACGGCCAGTTGAGCTACAAGGCCAACCGCGAAGCCAATGGCCTCCTGGCCGGCGATGTTGCCGAACTCGACGGTTCGCTCCAATACCGCCTGTGGCCGGGCAGTCTCGGTAGCGGAGTCCCCGCTTTTCTCTACGGAGTTCTCGAAGCCAATCTCATTCATTCGGCCAAGGACGACAGTGGCGGAACCGCCGATCCGAACTCCGGAGGCACCACGCTGTTTCTGTCTCCCGGCGTGCAATACGTCACCAGGAGATGGATCGTCGAGGCTGGTGTGCAGGTTCCCGTCATCCAGCATCTCAACGGCACCGCGCTCAAGAACAATTACGTCTTGAGTACTGGCGTCCGCATCAACTTCTGACGGTCATGGCAAGCGAGCCACCGCTGATTATGAAACTTGCCATGACCGTTTCCCCCTATCCAACTTTCCCCCGCAAGCGGGAGAAAGGGCAACGAATTGCTGCGCGGATTCACGTTAAAGGTGCATGGAGCATGAGATTGCAAACCGCTTTCAAAGTGGGGCGAAATATTCTCATCGCATTGGCGATCCTCTTCGCCTTCGGTTGGCTGGCCTTCGTGCCTGCGGCGAAGGAACCACCCTATAAATTTGTGACTGCATGGGGCAGCAAAGGTAGCGCTCTTGGGCAGTTCAACGATCCGACCGGGATCGCTGTTGCCGACGGCGAGGTGTTCGTCTCCGATGCCCGCAATGACCGCATTCAGGTTTTCGACCTCGACGGTCATTTCAAACGTCAGTTCGGGACGCCCGGCAAGGATTCCGGCCAGCTCGCCCGCCCGATGAATCTCACGATCCACGAGGGCGAGCTTTACGTGGCCGAATACTTCAATGACCGGATTCAGGTCTTCAGCCTCGATGGCCAGTCCAAACGCCTGATCGGCAAATCGGGCAGCGGCCGAGGCGAATTTAACGCACCCGGGGGTGTGGCGGTCGCGGCTAACGGCGACCTGTTGGTCGCGGATTTCTACAACCAGCGCATTCAGCAACTCAAGGCGGATGGCAGCTTCGTGCGTCAGTGGGGCACGACGGGAACGATCGGCATCCGGGCGGGCGAGTTCAATTATCCTACGGATGTGGCGTTTGGCCCCGAGGGGACGCTTTACGTCGCCGACGGCTACAACGACCGGATACAAGCGTTCGGCGCCGATGGAGTTTTCCTGCGCAAGTGGGGCGGCCCGTTCGCCATGAATATCTTCGGCCCTTTCAACGGCTGGTTCGCGACTGTGACTAGCGTGGCAGTCGATCAAAAAGGGAATGTATCCGTAGCCGATTTCTACAACCATCGGATTCAGAAATTCTCCCCTGACGGAACGTTTCTGACGAGTTTCGGCGGCAGAGGCAGCGGGCCGGGGCAGTTCGATCATGCAATCGCAGTTGCCGTGGCAGGCGACGGAACGGTGTTCGCGGTTGATTTTGGCAACAACCGCATAGAAAAATGGCAGCAAGGGAAATGAGACATGCATTGCTGCGACACCACTGATGAGATCGGCGACTCCCAGATCCCGTGCGCACTGGAAAGCCGTCTGGAGGAGGTGTCCCGCTGATGGTCAAGATCAAGTTCCAAGGGATTTATGGAAAATTTGTAAGGTATCCCGGTTGTCGAACGACCAATACTCGCTACACATTCCATTCTGGCGGGGTATCTATCACCAATACACAGGAGAACAGCAATGCAAACAGTTAAAGTAGCCATCGTGATT
>JBGSKJ010000031.1:0-12509 GCA_041741275.1 Gallionella sp. | reverse complement strand
ACTTGCATGATTTGTTTCGACTTCGCGTAGGTTACTTCTATATTTTTAAAGTCGTTTCCCTGTCCCAAAGGACACAAAAACTTCCCAAAAACCAAGTACCTACACTCGTCGGTTGTTTGTTTGTTTTTTAAAGAACGGCTGCCTGGATGAACTACCGGACAGCGAAGAGGTGCGCATTATAGAGATGCAAAAGTTCTCGTCAACACTTTTTTGAGATATTTTCATATTATTTGCGGCAACCCTGTTCGATCGCGTTATTCACTACAATGCCACTTCACTTGAAAAGCAAAAAAAATGGGACTAATTACTCTTGGAATAGAATCGTCCTGCGACGAGACCGGCATCGCGCTCTACCAGATGGGGCGCGGCTTGCTGGCGCACGCGCTGTACACGCAAGTCGCGATGCACAATGAATATGGCGGCGTCGTTCCCGAGCTTGCCTCGCGCGATCATGTCCGTCGCGTCATCCCGCTGGTGCGCCAAGTCATGCGCGAAGCGGATGTGTCGCTGGAACAGATAGCCGCGATCGCCTATACGCAGGGACCGGGTCTGGGCGGTGCACTGCTGGTCGGCGCCAGCGTCGCGAATGCGCTGGCCTACGCACTCGACATCCCCACCATCGGCATCCATCATCTGGAAGGGCACCTGCTTTCGCCTTTGCTGTCCGACCCCGCACCGGAATTTCCGTTTGTGGCATTGCTGGTTTCCGGCGGACACACGCAACTGATGCGCGTGGACGCGGTGGGGCAGTACACGCTGCTCGGAGAGACACTGGATGACGCGGCCGGCGAGGCCTTCGACAAGAGCGCGAAACTGTTGGGGCTGGATTATCCCGGCGGCCCCGCGCTGGCGAAGCTCGCCGCACTTGGCCGCCCCGGCCGGTACAAATTGCCGCGCCCGATGCTGCACAGCGGGGACCTGGAATTCAGTTTCAGCGGATTAAAAACGGCGGTGCTGACGCTGGTGAAGCAAAGCAGCAATGATGAACAGCAGATTCCTGATGACCAAACGCGCGCCGACATCGCCAGCGCGGTGCAGGAAGCCATCGTCGATGTGCTGGCACACAAGGCGCGTGCGGCGCTGGCGCAGACCGGCCTGGATCAACTGGTGGTGGCAGGCGGCGTCGGCGCGAACCAACTGTTGCGTAGCCGCCTGAGCGAAAGCGTCGGCAAAAACGGTGGCACCGTGTTCTATCCCGACCTGGAATTCTGCACCGACAACGGCGCGATGATCGCCTTCGCCGGTGCATTGCGGCTTGCGCAACAACAGGGCAAAAAAGATTACCGCTTCAACGTCAAGCCGCGCTGGAACCTGGCGGAGATTACTGGAAGCCTTTAAGCACCTGTAGGTCGGGCTTCAGCCCGACAGTATTATGTCGGGTTGAAACCCGACCTACGAACTGCGCTCGACACGAACAGGTTCAACCCGATTTTGACTTCCCGATCTTCGCCTCTTTACCCGCCAGCAGATTCTGAATATTGCTCTTGTGCCGCCAGATCAACAGCAGCGACATGAGGCCTGATGCCAGCACCCACTCGCGCGGCAAACCCAGCAAAATAGCATAGATCGGCGTAGCAGCAGCAGCGACCAAGGCAGACAAGGAAGACAGGCGAAACACCACGGCGGTCAACAGCCAGGTCGCCAGCCCGCCCAATCCCAGCCAGACGTTCAAGGCCAGCAACACGCCCAAGGCCGTCGCCACACCCATGCCGCCCTTGAAGCGCAGGAACACCGGGAACAGGTGACCGAGAAAAACTGCCAGCGCGACCGCGGCAACCAGCCACGCACCCTGCTCATCGCGTGGCACAACCTGCATCGCCACAAAAACGGCCAGCCAGCCCTTCGCCGCATCGCCGAACAAGGTCAGCGCCGCAGCCGCTTTCTTGCCGCTGCGCAACACATTGGTCGCGCCGGGATTGCCCGAGCCGTAAGTGCGCGGATCGGCCAGACCGAACAATTTACTGCTCACGACTGCAAAAGAGATCGAGCCCAACAGATAAGCGGCAATGATAAAAACTATGGTCAGCATCGGGAATGTCTTAGAATTGAAGTAGCGCGGATTTTACGCGAAACCTTACCTGGCAACCAATCAGCAAAATCCCAATTTAAAAATCATGGACATTATCTTCCTGCGCGAACTCAAGGTCACCACGCTGATCGGCATCTACGAGCGTGAAAAGCTCGTTCCGCAAACCTTGCAGATCGACCTCGACATCGCGCTGCCCAACAGCCGCGCCTGCACCAGCGACGACATCAACGATGCGCTGGATTATGCGGACGTCGCGCAGCACATCCAGACCGTGCTGAGCGAGGGGCACTTTTCTTTGCTGGAATCCCTGGCCGAACACATTGCGCAGATCATCCTCAAGGACTTCAACGCGCCTTGGGTCAAAGTCAGCGTCGCCAAGTTGCAAGCGATACGCAATTGCAAGATGGTCGGGATCAGTATCGAGCGCGGGCAGATAAAGTAGCGCGGTTAATTTCTCCTGGCGTCCGCTTGAAACCCGGATCGAGATACGATAGTCCGGGTATAAAAATTCGAAAAGGTATATGCTGTTTATATGAACTTCTAGGTTGCATTACTGCGGAGGTGTCCGATGTCTGAAGCACGCATGGTTACCATCGACGGCAACGAGGCTGCCGCCTATATCGCCCACATGACCAACGAAGTGATCGCGATATATCCGATCACTCCGTCTTCGCCGATGGGTGAATATTCCGAAACATGGTCGTCCCAGGGGCTCAGGAATCTGTGGGGCACCGTTCCGGAAGTCATCGAGATGCAGAGCGAGGGCGGTGCGGCCGGAACGATACACGGCGCGCTGCAAACCGGTTCGCTGGCGACTACGTTTACCGCATCGCAGGGCTTGCTGCTGATGATCCCCAATATGTACAAGATCGCCGGCGAACTCACGCCCTTCGTCATGCACGTGGCGGCACGCTCGCTGGCGGCACAGGGTCTGTCCATCTTCGGTGACCACAGCGACGTGATGGCGGCACGCTCGACCGGATTTGCCTTTCTCGTTTCCAATTCGGTGCAGGAGGCGATGGATCTGGCGCTGATCGCCCAGGCGGCGACGCTGGAAGCACGCGTACCGATCCTGCATTTTTTTGACGGTTTCCGGACTTCCCACGAGGTCGCCAAGGTCGAACAGGTTCCGGTTGAAGTGGTGCGCGCAATGATAGACGACGAACTGGTGTTCGCGCATCGCGCCCGCGCTTTGACTCCAGACCATCCATTCATACGCGGCACGGCGCAAAACCAGGACGTCTATTTCCAGGCGCGCGAATCGGTCAATCCGTTCTACGAACGCATGCCCGGGATCGTGCAGCGAACCATGGACAAGTTCGCCGGATTGACCGGACGCCAGTACCACCTTTATGAATATTCCGGCGCGCCGGATGCCGACCGTGTGATCATCCTGATGGGCTCAGGCGCGGAAGCAGTAGAGGAAGTGGTCGACCACATCAACCATCATGACGAAAAAGTCGGCGTGGTGAAAGTTCGCCTGTTCCGTCCGTTCGTGGCTGATGAATTGCTCAAGATCATTCCCGCCACGGCGAAACACATCGCGGTGATGGATAGAACCAAGGAGCCGGGAGCAGACGGCGAGCCGCTCTACAAGGATGTAGTGACGGCACTCAGCGAAGCCTACACCGGCGGCGCCAGCAAGTTCGCCGCGCTGCCGCGCGTGGTGGGCGGGCGCTATGGACTGTCCTCCAAGGAGTTCACGCCGGGCATGGTCAAGGGCGTGTTCGACGAATTGAAAAAGGAGCAACCGAAAAACCATTTCACCATCGGCATCTTCGACGACCTGAGCCACACCAGCCTGGAATGGGACGAGGACTTCCGCACCGACGCCGGCCAAGGCGTGATGCGCTGCATGTTCTATGGCCTCGGTGCGGACGGCACGGTGGGCGCCAACAAGAACACCATCAAGATCATGGGCGAGGAAACCGAACTTTACGGCCAGGGCTATTTCGTTTACGACTCGAAGAAGGCGGGTGCCGCGACCATCTCGCACCTGCGCTTCTCGCCCAGGCCGATACATTCCCCCTACCTGATAGCCGACAATGAGGCGAATTTCATCGGCTGCCATCAGCCGGTATTCCTGGAGCGCTATGAACTGCTGGATCATGCAGCCGAAGGCGCGGTGTTCCTGGTCAATACGCCGGCAGCGCCGGACAAAGTCTGGGATTTCCTGACGCGCAAGATGCAGCAGCAGATCATAGACAAGAAGATCCAGTTCTACGTGATCGATGCCTATGCCATCGCCAAACAGACCGGCATGGGCAACCGCATCAACACCATCATGCAGACCTGCTTCTTTGCGATATCCGGGGTGTTGCCGCGCGATGTGGCGATCGAGAAGATCAAGCTTGCCGCCAAAAAGTCCTACAGCAAGAAAGGGATCTCGGTGGTCGAAGCCAACTGGAAAGCGATCGATGAGACGATCGCCAACCTGCACCAGATAGCCGTGCCGGCCACCGTGAGCAGCACCCACGAGATGCCGGAAGCGGTGCCTGCATCTGCGCCGGAATTCGTGCGCAGGATCACCGCCGAGATCATGTCCGGACGCGGTGACCACCTGCCGGTCAGCGCGCTGCCGAATGACGGCACCTGGCCATCTGGTACTTCGATGTGGGACAAGCGCAATCTGGCCCAGGAGATCCCGGTATGGGATGAAGAGTTATGCATACATTGCGGCAAATGTCCGTTCGTCTGTCCCCATTCCGCGATCCGCAGCAAGCTGTTCCCGGCCGACATGGTCAAGGACGCACCGCCGACTTTCAAACACATCCAGGTCAAGGGCAAGGACTTCGAGCAGGGCATGCACATCAGCTATCAAGTCGCGCCCGAAGACTGCACCGGTTGCACGCTGTGCGTGGACATCTGCCCGGCGGTCTCCAAGGTCGACGGACACAAGGCACTGGAAATGCGCCCGATGGCTGCGCTGCGTGACCAGGAACGCCACAACTTCGAGTTCTTCCTCACGTTGCCCGAGTACGACCGCACCCTGTTAAAAACCACCACCATCAAGGGTGCGATGATGATGCAGCCGCTGTTCGAGTTCTCCTCGGCCTGCATCGGCTGCGGCGAAACGTCCTATATCCGTTTGGCCAGCCAGTTGTTCGGCGACCGCATGGTGGTCGCCAACGCGACCGGTTGCTCGTCGATCTACGGCGGCAACCTCCCCACCACGCCCTATTGCAAGAACGCCGAAGGACGCGGCCCGGCCTGGAGCAACTCGTTGTTCGAGGACAATGCCGAGTTCGGCCTGGGATTCCGCGTCAGTATCGACAAGCATGCCGAACATGCCGGCGAACTGTTGAATCAATTGAAAGACCAGGTTGGCGGAGAACTGACGGAAGCGATACTCAACGCCGATCAGACCACTGAAGCGGGCATCTTCCAGCAGCGCGAACGGGTGGACGAATTGCGCCACAAGCTGACTGGCATAGCTACTGCCGCGGCGCGCCAACTGGAAAGTCTGGCCGAATATCTGGTGAAGAAAAGCGTGTGGATCATCGGCGGCGATGGCTGGGCTTACGACATCGGTTTCGGCGGCCTCGACCATGTCATTGCCACCGGCCGCAACGTAAATATCCTGGTGCTCGACACCGAGGTCTATTCCAATACCGGCGGACAGATGTCCAAGGCCACCCCGCGCGGCGCCATCGCCAAATTCGCCGCCGGCGGCAAGCACACCGGCAAGAAGGACCTGGCGCAGATCGCGATGAGCTATGGCCATGTCTATGTTGCACATGTTGCCTACGGTGCGAAGGATACGCACACGCTGCGGACCTTCCTCGATGCGGAATCCTACGACGGCCCTTCGTTGATCATCGCTTACAGCCCCTGCGGCGAACACGGCTACGACCTGAGCCATCAGCATCAGCAACAGGAACTGGCGGTCAAGAGCGGCCACTGGCCGCTGTTCCGCTACGACCCGCGGCGCGCACAGGAAGGCAAGAATCCGCTGTCACTGGATTCACCGAAGCCCTCGGTGCCCTACCGCGAGTTCATCCAGAACGAGCCGCGCTTCCGCGGGCTGTTGCGGGAGATGGATGATGACGGTGGAGAAGTTCAGGCGTTCTACGAAAACGAACTGCAGAAGCGCTTTGCGCTTTACGAGCAGATGGCGAGTGAGTCTGGCAGTGGTGTAAAGGACGACACTAAGAAACCGGTCGATGCATGATCGGTTCGAAACTGGTGTTGATCAAAGTCAGTATCAGCTATTGAAAAACGAGAACTTCGGCTATCGACACAAAGCCGAACTTCGCACTTCACTATCCAAGAATGCAAAACGGGAGTCTAAGCCCCCGTTCTGGATTAAATTTGAACTTGATTAAACGTTGTATTCTTTTCTGCGCCATGTCGTGAAGCCTATCAGACCTAAACCAGCCAACAGCATCGCGTAGGTTTCAGGTTCGGGAACGGGACTTATTACCGGATTCACCGGACTTCCCAGATTGAACTCGGCTCCGTAAATCGAGGATCCGGCAGTGATTTGTGATGCCGAGAGTTGTAACCCCTGCCTGTTGAACTGAGTTAAATAGTAATAGTCTGAAGTCCGATCGCCTTGAGGAACCCACCACAAGGTATTATCGGCATAGTCCATGGCCAACGCTCCTTTACCCACGTAGGGCGTGTCGAAGCCGGACCTGAACGATCCGTCCAAACCCAATTCAAGAATACGGGTGCTCGTGCCACCCGTGGCCAGCACCCAGAGTGACGAGCTCGTTGGGTCATAAGTAATCCCACTTGCCTGTTCCCCCGCAGCGAGGACCGCTGTCGTCGAAAACAAAAAAGACTCGTTGTGCCAGTCTCGGTCCGTGCGCCAGATGCCAACCGTCCCGCTGCCGAGCGTTTCCGGACCTATCGTGTAATTGTAGAGACCATCCGTTGCGCCATCAGCGGCGTACGGCACGTATGGGCATAAACCGCAAATCGTAGAAACCTGCCCAGAACCGTCGAGGTTATAGGTGTGATTGAAAGGGCCGGCAACATCGATACGGCCATCGACCGCGATCGCGCCACGCATGAATTCGCGTTCCTCTATTGACGGTGGAGTTCCCAGCAGCGGTCCGTGAAGCCACGAACTGGTCGTCGTAACAGGCGCTCCTGCCTGGACATCCAGAATCGAAACTCCCCATGGATTGGCCGTCATATCCGCTGTTGTAACGTAATTCGTAACGTAAAGGGTGCTTGCCTGGACTGTGCCGTTGGCAAAAATAATAGTGGCGCTGAGAATTACTGCAACAAGTATGCGTTTCATTTAAGACTCCTAAAGTCTATTAAAACAACTTTACGACTTAGCCCAATAGTCGCAGATTGCCTATAATCCAAGACTTTAGATATTGTACTGAAGTACTACTACGTGGTATTTTTTCATACCTATCAAGACCGATCGCCTTAACTTTATCCGATCCATCCAAATGACTGCTCTTGGCACATAGCTGCCGAGCTGCCCCCTGCTATTTTCCCGGATGCGCCTCACCCAATTTCCGCCAAGTATCCAGCAACGTATCCGGGTTCAGCGACATCGACTGAATACCGATATCCATCAGCCACAACGCAAAATCGAAATGATCTGACGGCCCCTGTCCGCAGATGCCCACATATTTGTCCAGCCGGTTGCAGGTGCTGATGGCCATCTCCAGCAGTTTTTTGACCGCGGCATCGCGTTCGTCGAAGCGGTTTGCAACCAAGCTGGAATCACGGTCCAGCCCCAATGTCAGTTGGGTCAGGTCGTTCGAGCCTATCGAGAAGCCGTCGAAATATTGCAGGAACTCTTCGGCCAGCAGCGCGTTGGACGGGATCTCGCACATCATGATCAGACGCAGACCATTTTCGCCGCGCTTCAAACCGTTTTGCGCCAGCAGCTCGACGACCTCACGCGCCTCCTGTACCGTGCGCACGAATGGGATCATGATCTCCACATTGGTGTAGCCCATGCCCTCGCGGACCTTCTTCATCGCGCGGCATTCCAGCTCAAAGCAATCCCTGAAACTGGGCGCGACATAGCGCCCCGCTCCGCGGAAGCCGATCATGGGGTTTTCTTCGATCGGCTCATATAGCTCGCCGCCCAGCAGTTTGCGGTATTCGTTGGACTTGAAGTCGGACAGGCGCACGATGACGGGCTTGGGCCAGAAGGCGGCGGCAAGCGTGGAGATGCCCTCGGTCAATTTTTCCACATAGAAACTCAGCGGGTCGGCATAACCCCGCGATTGCCGCAACACGGCGACCTTGAGTTCCGAAGGCAGGGTCTGGTACTGCAGCACGGCCTTGGGGTGTATGCCGATCAGGTTGTTGATGACGAATTCCAGCCTGGCCAGACCGATGCCGGCGGAAGGCATCTGCGCGAATTCGAAAGCCAGTGTGGGATTGCCCACATTGAGCATCAGCTTGACCTTCAACGGCGGCAATGCCTTTTCATCCTGCCGGGTGATCTCGAACGGCAGCTTGCCCCGATAGACGAAACCCGTGTCGCCTTCCGCGCAGGAAGCGGTGACGATCTCATCTTCCTTGAGCACACTCGTGGCATGCCCGCATCCCACGATGGCCGGGATGCCCAGCTCGCGCGCGATGATCGCGGCATGGCAAGTGCGCCCGCCGCGATTGGTGATGATGGCCGAGGCCTTCTTCATCACCGGTTCCCAGTTGGGGTCGGTCATGTCCGTGACCAGCACATCGCCCACCTGCACCTTGCTCATTTCAGTGATGCTCGCCACCACGCGCACCGGTCCGATGCCGATCCTCTGGCCGATAGCGCGGCCTTCGATCAGCACCTCGCCGCGCTGCTTGAGATTGAATTTTTCCGCACCGCCCGCAACAACCTGTGACTGGACCGTTTCCGGGCGCGCCTGCAGGATGTAGAGCTTGCCGTCGCTGCCGTCCTTGCCCCATTCGATGTCCATCGGCCTGCCGTAATGCTTTTCGATGGCCATCGCATGTCTGGCCAACTCCAGCACATCCGTGTCGCTCAATGAAAAGCGGTCGCGTTCTGCGTGGGGGACTTCCTCGATAGTGGTGGAACGCCCGGCGGCACGGTCTTTGTGGAATACCATGCGCTGTTGTTTGGAGCCGATGCTGCGGCGCACCAGCGCGGGATAGCCCGCGGCAAGCTGCTGCTTGTGGACATAGAATTCATCGGGGTTCACCGCGCCCTGCACCACCATCTCGCCCAGGCCATATGAGGAAGTGATGAACACCACGTCGCGGAAACCGGACTCGGTGTCCATCGTGAACATCACGCCTGACGCGCCCAGATCGGAACGCACCATGCGCTGCACGCCCGCCGACAGCGCGACGCCGGAATCCGTATAGCCGGTGTGCACCCGGTAGGAAATGGCGCGATCGTTATACAGCGAGGCAAACACTTCCCTGATCGCGTGCAGGATATTGTCTATGCCGTGGATGTTGAGGAACGTCTCCTGCTGTCCGGCAAAGGATGCATCCGGCAGGTCTTCCGCAGTCGCGGATGAGCGCACCGCGAAACTGGCGTCGCTGTCCGCCGCGAGCGTGGTGTAGTGCTGGCGGATCTCATCCTCCAGACGGGGCGGCAGAGAGGCTGCCAAGATCCAGCGGCGTATCTCCGCGCCGGTTTTGGCCAGTGCGGTTACGTCATCCACATCCAGCGCTTCCAGCGCCTGCTTGATGCGCAGATCGAGGCCATCGGCCTTCAGGAAATCACGATAGGCCTCCGCTGTTGTGGCAAATCCGCCGGGCACACACACACCCGATGCGCTGAGGTTGCTGATCATCTCGCCCAGCGAAGCGTTCTTGCCGCCGACCTGTTCGATATCTGCCATGCCCAGTGACTGAAATGGGATCACATAAGGTTGCATGCCCGCTCTCCTGTTTTAGTTATATTTGCCGATCTGCCACACCCGGCGGGGATGATCTTTATCCTCGCCGGAAACAATGCTCATACTTTTTTATTGGTCGCCTGGATTATCTGAACGGCGATCTCCTCGATCGAGCGCGACGTCATATCGAACCATTCTATACCCTCGCGTCGCATCATGCGTTCTGCAGCGTCAACTTCCCGGCGGCAGGTTTCCAGTGCGGCATAGTTGCTGTCCGGACGCCGCTCCTGGCGAATGTGGTGCAATTGTTCAGGGGCGATGGTCAACCCGAACAGCTTGCCACGGAATGGCAGCAACGTATCGGGCAGATGGTCGCGCTCGAAATCTTCCGGGATCAGCGGGTAGTTTGCGGCCTTGATGCCGAATTGCATGGCCAGATACAGGCTGGTCGGAGTCTTGCCGCAACGTGACACGCCGACCAATATCACGTCGGCATTCTTCAGGTCGGTATCGGAGATGCCGTCGTCGTGTGCGATCGCGAAACTCATCGCGGCGATGCGGTTGGTGTATTCGCGGCCGGCCTGTCCGTGTGAACGGCCGGCGGTATGCGCCGATTGCACACCCAGTTCTTTTTCCAGCGGCGCGATAAAGACCTCGAACATATCCAGAAACAGTGCATCCCCCTGGCGCAATATCGCACTGATTTTCGGATTCATCATGGTCATGATAACCAGGGGACGGGTACCATCCTGCTCGCGTACCTCACGGATACGCAGCAGACAGTCCGCAGCCTTTTCCGGGCTGTCCACAAAGGGGAACCGCACCTGGCGAAAGTCTATTCCCTCGAATTGCGAGAGCAGACCCTTCCCCAGGATTTCGGCGGTGATACCGGTGCCGTCCGAAACAAGAAAGATCACGCGGGTGGATGCTTTGTTCATTGCCATTCCTTAAGTCAGCATCATGCGGGATCCCAGAATAGGATGCACAAGTGTCAGAGTCAAATCCCTTTCCCTATCCTGTTTGCCGTTGCTTGGCAGCAACGAGCGATCAGCCGCGCGGATGATGCTGTGCATGCAACAGCTTGAGGCGCTCACGCGCAACGTGGGTGTAGATCTGCGTCGTGGAAATATCCGCATGGCCCAATAACATCTGCACCACGCGCAAGTCCGCGCCGTGGTTCAGCAGGTGGGTGGCGAAAGCGTGGCGCAGCGTGTGCGGCGACAGCGATTTGTTCAGTCCGCCGTGTTTGGCGTGCTTCTTGATCAGATACCAGAACATCTGGCGCGTCATGCCCGCACCTCTGGCAGTCACGAACAGCGCATCGCTCATTTGTTTGCCCAGCAACACACCGCGGCCATCCGCCAGATAGCGGCGCAGCCAGTCCAGCGCTTCTTCGCCGAGCGGCACCAGGCGTTCCTTGCTGCCCTTGCCCATCACGCGCACCACGCCCATATCCATGCTCACCTGGGTGATGCGCAAGGTCACCAGTTCCGACACGCGCAAACCGGTGGCGTACAGCACTTCGAACATGGTGCGGTCGCGAATGCCCAATGGGGTTTGCACGTCCGGCGCGTTAAGCAGTTGCTCTACATCCTGTTCGGTCAGGCTCTTGGGCAGGTTGCGCGGCAACTTGGGAGTATCTATCTGCAGCGTGGGATCGGCAGCGATCTTGCCCTGCCTGAGCAGGTAGCGGAACAGCCGCTTGAGGCTGGAGATGTTGCGCCCGGTGCTGCTGGGTTTGGCTTTTTGCACAACGACCAGATGGGCGAGGTAACCTTGTATGTCGCCGTGGGTGGTTTGCAGGATGGACAGACCGCGCTGCTGTTCCAACCAGGATGCAAATTTGCTCAGGTCACGCCGGTAGCTGTCCAGTGTGTTGCGTGACAGGCCGTCTTCCAGCCACAGGTTGTCGCAGAACTCGTCGAGAAGTTCGGTGTTGCTCACTTTGCTCTCTGTGGGATCGTGGCGTTGGCCTTCAGGCTTCTACCCCCTCTGATGGAACTACTAGCCATCTGATTAGGCTGTCCAACAACGACAGCCAAGTCATTGGTTACCCAACCTTCCCCCTGCAAGGGGGAGGGGGTTACCGCTTCATGCGCCAGCAGCCAACGCTTGATGTCGAGCGGCGAGCCGTTTGCGTGGCGCATGAAACCACCCAGACCGGATCTGCCCACCACACGATGGCAGGGAATGATGATCGGGATCGGATTGGAGCCACAGGCCTGGCCGACGGCTTGTGCGCCGGACTGCAACGCGGCGGCCAACTCGCCGTAGCTGCGCGTTTCTCCGCGCGGAATGTCGCACATGGCTTGCCAGACTTTTTGCTGGTGCGGGGTTCCGCCCGGTTTGAGCGGCACGGTGAATCGTGCGTCCGGATCTTCGATATAGCCGAGCAATTGTTCGCACACGGTCTTGGCAAGTTCACTGGTCGCGCGTTGCGGCTTTTCGCCCGCCGGCAGAAAATCTATGCCCGTCAAAGCATCCCCGGCGCAGCGTATGCCGAGCACACCGAACGGTACGGATAATTTTGCCTGGTAGTCCATGCCGCAATGATAGCGCAATCGAGTAGGGGACGGAGTTACCCCCGTCGCCCTCTCACACCACCGTACGTGCGGTTCCGCATACGGCGGTTCATTAAACATGCTGGAAGCGTTGCTGTGTATCCAGCAACGAAACCAACCCCAGTGCATCAAAGA
>JBGSKJ010000030.1:0-20167 GCA_041741275.1 Gallionella sp. | reverse complement strand
CGGCCGTCATACCCCGTTCTTCCAGGGTTACCGTCCGCAGTTCTACTTCCGCACCACCGACGTGACCGGCGCGGTCGAACTGCCGGCCGGCACCGAGATGGTGATGCCGGGCGACAACGTCAGCATCACGGTGAACCTGATCAACCCGATCGCGATGGAAGAAGGCCTGCGTTTCGCGATCCGCGAAGGCGGTCGTACCGTCGGCGCGGGTGTGGTTGCAAAGATTATCGAGTAAGGCTACAATGCGCGCCCTCGCGTGGTCCAGGCCGCGCGATTTCGTTCTTTAATTAGCGGCATTGCCGCGTAAATGCAAGAGAAAATTATGCAAAGTCAAAAAATCCGCATTCGCCTCAAAGCGTTTGACTATCGTTTGATCGATCAGTCGGCTGCGCAAATTGTCGATACGGCAAAGCGTACCGGCGCGGTGGTGAACGGTCCTGTGCCGCTGCCTACCAGGATCGAGAGATTCGATGTGTTGCGTTCCCCGCATGTCAACAAGACTTCGCGGGATCAGTTCGAGATACGCACCCATTTGCGTCTGATGGACATCGTTGACCCTACCGACAAGACCGTGGATGCGCTGATGAAGCTGGATCTGCCGGCTGGCGTGGATGTGGAAATCAAGTTGCAGTAATTGTTGTACCCGGTGGCAAAAGAATTCGGTTTTACAAAAGTAGCAAAAAAATCGGCTGACCAATTGAAGTTGGCCCCTTAACAAGAGGAAATAAATATGAGCTTAGGACTTGTCGGTCGCAAGATTGGCATGACCCGCGTTTTTACCGATGACGGTTCTTCGTTGCCGGTGACAGTGCTGGAAGTGTCCAACAATCGTGTCACTCAGGTTAAATCCGCAGATACCGATGGCTATACCGCTGTGCAATTGGCACACGGTGTGCGTCGTCCCGGCCGCGTCAGCAAGGCTGCCGCCGGACACTACGCCAAGGCGGGTGTGGAAGCGGGGAGTGCACTGAAAGAATTCACCGTATCCCCTGAACAGCTGGCCGGCCTACAAGCAGGTTCCACGGTCAGCGTAGAGATATTTCAGGTGGGTCAATTCGTTGACGTTACTGGCGTATCCAAGGGTAAGGGTTACGCCGGCACCATCAAGCGTCACCATTTCAAATCGGGCCGTGCCTCGCACGGCAACTCCAAGTCGCATAATGTTCCCGGCTCAATCGGTATGGCGCAGGATCCGGGACGTGTGTTTCCCGGCAAGCGCATGACCGGTCATCTGGGTGATGTGCAAAGAACCGTGCAAAATCTGCAGGTCGTGCGTGTCGACGTGGCGCGCCAGTTGTTGCTGGTCAAGGGCGCTGTTCCGGGCTGCACAAACAGCAGCATCATCGTTCGTCCCGCAGTGAAGGCAGGTGCGTAATGGAACTCAATGTCATAAACGATAAAGGCCAGCCGACCGCCAAGATGAAAGCGTCCGACGAGCTGTTCGGCCGCGAGTACAGCGAGGACCTGGTCCATCAGTTGGTCACTGCCTATCAAGCGAATGCGCGTGCCGGCAACAGCAAGCAAAAGGGTCGCAGCGAGATCGCCAAGAGTACCCGCAAGCCATTTGCACAAAAGGGTACCGGCCGTGCGCGTGCCGGTATGGCGTCCAGCCCGTTGTGGCGCGGCGGCGGCAAGATATTCCCGAACACCGGCGAAGAGAATTACACGCAAAAAATCAATCGCAAGATGTATCGCGCGGGCTTTGCCGCGATCTTGTCGAAACTGGTCAGCGAAAACCGCCTGGTGGTGGTTGACGACCTGACCGTTGATTCTCCCAAGACCAAGCAGCTGGCGCAAAAGATCAAGGGCATGGGTGTGGATACGAACCAGTTCCGCTTGCTGATCATCACCGACAGCATAGACGAGAATCTTTATCTTTCCTCGCGCAACCTGGCCAATGTGCTGGTGTTGGAAGCGAATCAAGCCGATCCGATCAGCCTGGTGCGTTTCCCGAACGTGATGGTGACGCGCAATGCGGTGGCTAAAATCGAGGAGATGTTCGCATGAATACCCAACAATTCAGCCAGGAGCGCTTGATGAAAGTGCTGCTTGCGCCGCAAATATCCGAGAAAGCAACCCACGTTGCGGACAAGAACGAGCAGATCGTTTTCCGTGTCGTGACTGATGCGACCAAGCCCGAGATCAAGGCTGCCGTTGAAATGATGTTCAAGGTGGCCGTGGACAGCGTGCAAGTCGTGAACGTCATGGGCAAGGTCAAGCGCAGCGGTCGCGTCGTCGGGCATCGCAACGACTGGAAGAAAGCTTATGTGTGTCTGGCCGCCGGCCAGGAAATCAATTTTGCTGCAAGCGAGCAAGGATAATCATCATGGCATTGATTAAACTGAAACCAACAACACCGGGGCAGCGTGCTGTAGTGCGCCTGGTCAACCCCGATCTGCACAAGGGCAAGCCGGTCGCCGCGCTGCTGGAAAAACAAACCAGGACCGCAGGCCGCAACAACAATGGCCATATCACCACCCGTCATATGGGTGGCGGTCACAAGCAGCACTACCGCATGGTGGATTTCAAGCGCAACAAGGATGGCATCCCGGCCACGGTCGAGCGTCTGGAATATGACCCGAACCGCAGCGCCAACCTGGCTCTGTTGTGCTATGTCGATGGCGAGCGTCGTTACATCATCGCGCCCAAGGGAGTCGCGGCGGGTGCATCGCTGGTGAGCGGCCCGGAGGCGCCGATCAAGGCTGGCAATGCTATGCCGCTGCGCAACATTCCGGTCGGTTCCACGATACATTGCATCGAGATGTTGCCGGGCAAGGGTGCGCAGTTGGCGCGCTCCGCGGGCACTTCTGTCCAGCTGCTGGCGCGTGAAGGCAGCTACGCGCAGTTGCGTTTGCGTTCCGGCGAGATCCGCAAAGTGCACATCGATTGCAAGGCGACTTTAGGTGAAGTGGGCAATTCTGAACACAGCTTGCGCTCGATCGGCAAGGCCGGTGCGATGCGTTGGCGCGGCGTTCGTCCAACCGTGCGCGGTGTGGTGATGAACCCGGTGGATCACCCGCACGGTGGTGGTGAAGGTAAAACTGCTGCAGGCCGTCATCCGGTCAGCCCATGGGGTGTGCCGGCCAAGGGCTTCCGCACACGCCGCAACAAGCGCACAACCGGCATGATCGTGCGCCGTCGCTTTCAGGTTTAAGGGGTAGGTATATATGGCACGTTCAATTAAAAAAGGTCCGTTTGTCGACGCTCACTTGCTCAAAAAGATCGAGACAGTGCGTGCGACCAATGATAAGCGCCCGGTGAAAACATGGTCACGCCGTTCCACGGTGTTGCCTGAGTTCGTCGGCCTGACGATTGCAGTGCACAACGGCAAGCAGCACATACCGGTGTACGTTTCTGAAAACATGGTGGGCCACAAGCTGGGTGAGTTTTCCCTGACGCGCACCTTCAAGGGCCACTCTGCTGATAAAAAAGCAGTGGTCAAGAAATAAGGAGGCATGATGACTACGACTACTGCAGTTGCACGAAAAATTCATCTCTCCGCGCAGAAGGGTCGCCTGGTGGCCGACCAGATCCGCGGGTTGCCGGTCGCGCAAGCACTCAATATCCTGAACTTCAGCCCGAAGAAGGCTGCGGTCATCATCAGGAAAGCGCTCGAGTCCGCAATTGCGAACGCCGAGCATAACGATGGCGCGGACATAGATGAACTGAAGGTGAAGGTCATTTACGTCGACAAGGCTGCATCCGGGAGAGGTTTCATAGCGCGTGCCAAGGGTCAGGGCCATCGCCTCGAAAAGCAAACTTGCCACATCACAGTCAGCGTCGGGAGCTAAGGGTAGACATGGGACAGAAAATTCATCCAACCGGTTTCCGGTTATGTATTCGCAAGAACTGGGATTCCAAGTGGTATGCCAACAGCAAGAATTTTGCTGACTTGCTGCTCAAAGATATCGAGGTTCGTGCCTACCTGAAGAAGAAACTGGCTGCTGCCGGTGTTTCCAAGGTGGTCATCGAGCGTCCGGCCAAGAATGCCAAGGTGACGATCTACACCGCGCGTCCCGGCATGGTGATCGGCAAGAAAGGCGAGGACATCGAGTCGTTGCGCGCTGAATTGCGCAAGCGCATGGGACTGCAATCTGTCGATGTTGCGATCGAAGAAGTGCGCAAGCCGGAAATCGACGCGCAGCTTATTGCTGAAAGCATCACGGCGCAGCTGGAAAAACGCATCATGTTCCGTCGCGCGATGAAGCGCGCGATGCAAAATGCGATGCGCCTCGGCGCGCAGGGCATCAAGATCATGAGCGCCGGTCGCTTGAACGGTATTGAGATTGCCCGTACCGAGTGGTACCGCGAAGGTCGCGTGCCCTTGCATACTTTGCGCGCCGATATCGACTATGGCACGGCCGAGGCGAAAACCACTTACGGGATCATCGGTGTGAAGGTTTGGGTGTTCAAGGGTGAGATATCGGATCAGGAAGTTGCTGTCCCGGCCGCCGCTGAGCCGGAAAAGAAAGCAAGAAAGTCGGGAGCAAAGCATGCTACAGCCAGCTAGAAGAAAATACCGCAAGGAACAGAAAGGCCGTAATACCGGCATCGCCACCCGTGGCAACAAGGTGAGTTTTGGCGACTTTGGCCTGAAGGCAGTCGCGCGCGGCCGCTTGACTGCGCGCCAGATTGAAGCGGCTCGCCGCGCCATGACCCGCCACATCAAGCGTGGCGGCCGTATCTGGATACGCATCTTTCCGGACAAGCCTATCTCCAAAAAGCCGGCAGAAGTCCGGATGGGTAACGGCAAGGGTAACCCCGAGTACTACGTCGCGGAGATTCAGCCCGGCAAGATGCTGTATGAAATGGATGGCGTGAGCGAGACTCTGGCCCGTGAAGCGTTTCTTCTGGCTTCGGCCAAGCTGCCACTGGCCACCACTTTTGTAGTCAGACAGGTAGGTACATAACATGAAGGCCAATAAACAGAGGGCTGGCGAGCTAAAAGCCAAGTCTGTAGCAGATCTGAACGCCGAATTGCTGTCCTTGACCAAGGCACAGTTCGGCATGCGCATGCAGGTTGCGACACAACAATTGACCAATACCAGCGAATTTCGCAAGGTGCGCCGCGATATTGCACGCGTCAAGACCGTGTTGACAGAGAAGGGTGCACAAAAATGAGCGATTCGAAAGCGATCAGTGATTCGAAAATGAAGCGGACCCTGACCGGTACCGTGACCAGCGACAAGATGGACAAGACCGTTACGGTGCTTGTTGAGCGAAAAGTGAAACACCCGTTGCTGGGAAAGATCATTCGTGTATCCAAGAAATATCACGCGCACGATGAGACTAATGAGTTTCATACCGGGGATGTGGTGACGATAGAAGAGTGCCGCCCGATGGCCAGGACCAAGAGTTGGCGCGTTGCGAAGCTGTTGGAAAAGGCGACTGCAGTTTAATTGCAATTACTGCTTGCGTCTTTCCTGAATTTGCATATAATGCGCGGCTTCGTTTCATCGCCGTTAGCGGCGACCTAACCCGAACGGGTTCCAAAACTGGCTGCCGTGAGCGGACCAAGTTGGAGATTAAATAATGATACAAATGCAGACTGTTTTAGATGTGGCTGACAATACCGGTGCGCGTTCCGTAATGTGCATCAAGGTGTTGGGCGGTTCCAGGCGCCGTTATGCTTCCGTTGGTGATGTCATCAAGGTCAGCATTAGGGATGCCGCTCCGCGCGGACGCGTGAAAAAAGGTGAAGTGTACAACGCAGTGGTGGTTCGCACCGCCAAGGGTGTGCGCCGCTCGGACGGCTCTCTGGTCAAGTTCGATGGCAATGCGGCGGTATTGTTGAATGCCAAGCTGGAGCCGATCGGCACGCGTATCTTTGGGCCGGTGACACGCGAGTTGCGTACCGAAAAGTTCATGAAGATCGTTTCGCTGGCACCTGAAGTGCTGTAACCCCCCCCGAAGTTATGTAAGCAGAGACGAATCGAGTCGAGGAAAATCATGCGCAAGATCAAGAAAAACGATGACGTCATCGTAATCACCGGCAAAGACAAAGGCAGTCGCGGCAATGTGCTGCAAGTGCTGGGTGAATACCTGCTGGTGGGCGGTATCAACAAGGTCAAGAAGCATCAGAAGCCCAACCCGGTAAAGGGGATGACGGGCGGAATCGTGGAAAAAGAATTGCCGATTCACATTTCGAATGTGGCGATCTACAACGCGGCCGCCAAGAAGGGCGACCGTGTCGGTATCAAGAAGCTGGAAGATGGACGCAAGGTACGTGTGTTCAAGTCCAGCGGCGAAATGATTGAAGCTTAAGGGGTATAGAGCATGGCTCGTTTGTATGGTTTTTACAAAGACAAGGTCGCCAAAGACCTGATGAAACAGTTTGGCTACAAGTCCATCATGCAAGTGCCGCGCATCGAGAAGATCACCCTGAACATGGGTGTCGGTGAGGCGGTGGCAGACAAGAAGGTGATGGAGTTTGCAGTTGGCGATATGCAGAAGATCGCCGGCCAGAAACCGGTCGTCACGATGTCCAAGAAGTCCATTGCGGGCTTCAAGATCCGTGAAGGTTATCCGGTCGGTTGCAAGGTGACACTGCGCAAGGAGCGCATGTATGAATTCCTGGACCGTCTGATCTCGGTCGCGATCCCGCGGATTCGCGATTTTCGCGGGATCACCGGCAAGTCTTTCGACGGCCGCGGCAACTTCAACATGGGTGTGAAGGAACAGATCATTTTTCCGGAAATCGAGTACGAAAAGATCGATGCGTTGCGTGGTATGAACATCACCATCACCACTTCCGCGAAGACTGACGAGGAAGCCAAGGCTCTTCTGTTGGCATTCAAACTCCCATTAAAGAAATGAGGGATAACTAATGGCTAAGATGGCAGTAATCAACCGTGAACAAAAGCGTCGTGAAATGGTCGCGAAGTTTGCGGCTAAACGCGCTGAGTTGAACGCAGCAATCACTAACATGAAGCTCAGCGATGATGAACGTGCCGCTGCGCGTCTTAAGCTGCAAGCGTTGCCGCGTGACTCAAGTCCGGTGCGTTTGCGCAATCGTTGTGCATTGACAGGACGCCCGCGCGGTACTTTCAGAAAGTTCGGTTTGGGGCGTATCAAAGTGCGTGAATTCGCGATGCGCGGTGAAATCCCCGGCATCGTCAAGGCCAGCTGGTAGGAGAAATTATATGAGTATGAGTGACCCGATCTCCGACATGTTGACGCGCATTCGCAATGCGCAACTTGCGGAAAAAACTACAGTGACTATGCCTTCCTCGAAGTTGAAAGTGGCGATTGCCGAGCTGCTGAAAGACGAAGGTTATGTGGATGGATTCAAAGTCGTCGCCGGCGAAGTGGGCAAAGCCACACTGGAAATCGGACTGAAATATTACAGCGGTCGTCCGGTTATCGAAAAGATCCAGCGTATCAGCCGTCCCGGACTGCGTATCTACAAGGGTTCCGAAGACATTCCCAAGGTGATGAACGGCCTGGGTATCGCCATCGTTTCCACTTCCAAGGGTTTGATGACCGACCGTAAAGCGCGCGCCAATGGCATTGGCGGTGAAGTGCTGTGCGTCGTCGCTTAGTGAGGTAATCATGTCTAGAGTCGCCAAAAATCCTGTCGTAGTGCCCAGTGGTGTCGAAGTGGCGCTGGCTGCGAGTGAAATTTCAGTAAAGGGCCCGATGGGCACCTTGAAACAAGCATTGTCTGGCGATGTGATCGTGGTGCGTGAGGGCGACAGCCTGATGTTTAAAGCGCAAAACGATTCCATGCAGGCGAATGCGATGTCCGGCACCGTCCGCGCTTTGCTGGCGAACATGGTGCTGGGCGTGAGCAAGGGTTTCGAGCGCAAGCTGACCCTGGTTGGTGTGGGTTATCGCGCACAGGCTGCCGGTGATACGCTGAATCTGACTTTGGGTTATTCCCATCCGGTTTCTTACAAGATGCCCTCCGGTGTGAAGGTGGAAACGCCGACGCAAACCGAAATCGTGTTGAAGGGTGCCAACAAGCAGCAAATCGGGCAAGTCGCCGCTGAAATTCGCGCTTTCCGCGAGCCTGAGCCATACAAGGGCAAGGGTGTGCGCTATAGCGATGAAGTGGTGATTCTGAAAGAAACCAAGAAGAAATAATCGAGGCGAAATATGTTGATCAAAAAAGAAGCGCGTCAGCGCAGGGCCCGCAAAACCCGTGCCCGCATTGCTGAAAAGAAAACAGTTCGTTTGGCGATCAGCCGCACGAATCTGCACATCTACGCCCAGGTGATTTCTGCCAGTGGCGACAAAGTGCTGGCCAGTGCATCCAGCGTCGAGGCGGATGTTCGCAAGGATTTGGCTAATGGCGGCAACAAGGCTGCTGCAGCCGTTGTGGGCAAGCGTATCGCCGAGAAGGCGAAGAGCGCGGGCATCACCCAGGTGGCGTTCGACCGTTCCGGTAATCGATATCATGGTCGTGTCAAGGCGTTGGCTGAAGCCGCGCGTGAGCATGGCCTGCAGTTCTAATTGGAGTTGAGCGATGGCTAAGCCGCAGGGAAAAATGCAGCAACAGGAAAAGCGTGATGACGGCCTGATCGAAAAAATGATCTCCGTGAATCGTGTCACCAAGGTGGTCAAGGGCGGCCGTATCATGGGTTTTGCCGCCCTTACCGTGGTTGGTGATGGCGACGGGCGCGTGGCGATGGGCAAGGGCAAGTCCAAGGAAGTCCCGGTCGCGGTGCAAAAGGCGATGGATGAAGCGCGCCGTAATCTGGCCAAGGTCAGCCTGAAGAACGGCACCCTGCACCATACCGTGATCGGCAAGCATGGAGCGGCCAAAGTGCTGATGCAGCCTGCATCCGAAGGTACCGGCATCATCGCCGGCGGCGCGATGCGTGCGGTGTTCGAGGCGGTCGGTGTGCGCGACGTGCTGGCCAAGTGTATCGGTTCGAGCAACCCGTACAACGTGGTGCGTGCAACACTGAACGGCCTGAAGGCGATGAATTCTCCGTCCGAGATAGCTGCCAAGCGCGGCAAGAACATTGAAGAGATTTTGGGGTAAATCATGACCAAAGCTAAAGCTAAAACCGCAACCAAGACTTTAAAAGTCACGCAGATCAAGAGTCTGATCGGAACCAAGCAATCGCATCGCGATACCATACGCGGATTGGGTCTGCGTCGCATCAATCACACCGTGCAACTGGAGGACACCCCTTGCGTGCGCGGCATGATCAACAAGGTGTTTTACATGGTTAAGTGCGAGGCATAAAGAATGCAACTCAATAAAATTCAACCTGCACCGGGTGCCAAGCACGCCAAGCGTCGTGTCGGTCGCGGTATCGGTTCCGGTTTGGGCAAGACTTGTGGCCGTGGCCACAAAGGTCAAAAATCACGTACCGGTGGCTTTCATAAGGTCGGTTTTGAAGGCGGTCAAATGCCGCTGCAGCGTCGTTTGCCCAAGCGCGGCTTTATCTCGCTGACGCGCAACGACACGGCGCAAGTGCGCTTGTCCGACTTGCAGAAGCTGCCGGTAGACAGCATCGATCTGCTGGCACTCAAGCAGGCGGGTGTAGTGCATGCGGGTGCGATGACCGCGAAGGTCATTATGTGCGGAGAAATCACCCGCGCGGTTAAGTTGCAGGGTTTGCTGGTAACCAAGGGTGCGCGCACGGCGATTGAAGCTGCCGGCGGAAGCATCGCTGAGCAAGGCTGATAAGTGAGCACTGTTGCCAAGGGAGTGACCAAGGGCAAGTATGGCGATCTGAGCCGCCGCCTGTGGTTTCTGTTGGGTGCGCTGGTGGTGTTTCGCATCGGCACATATATTCCGGTGCCCGGCATAGACCCGGCGGTATTGGCTGATCTGTTCAAGACGCAAAAGAGCGGCATCCTGGGCATGTTCAATATGTTCTCCGGCGGCGCGTTGTCGCGCTTCAGCATTTTCGCGCTGGGAATCATGCCGTATATCTCTGCATCGATCATCATGCAGTTGGGTGCGATAGCCGTCCCGCATCTTGAGCAATTGAAGAAGGAAGGCGAAGCCGGCCGCCGCAAGATCACCCAGTACACACGCTATGGGACATTGGTACTGGCGACGTTCCAGGCGTTTGGCATCTCGGTGGCGCTGCAGGCGCAGTCCGGACTGGTGCCGAATCCGGGCGCGTTGTTCCAGATGACCTCGGTGGTTACTTTGGTGACCGGAACGATGTTCCTGATGTGGTTGGGTGAGCAGATCACCGAGCGCGGTTTGGGCAACGGGATCTCGCTGATCATATTTGCGGGTATCGCGGCGGGGTTGCCGAACGCGATCGGCAGCACTTTGGAATTGGCGCGCACCGGCGCGTTCTCCATCCCGTTGGTGTTGCTGCTGTTTTTTGGCGCGATTGCCGTGACAGCGCTGGTGGTGTTCGTGGAGCGCGGCCAGCGCAAGATACTGGTCAATTATGCCAAGCGGCAAGTGGGTAACAAGGTATATGCCGGACAAAGTTCGCACTTGCCGCTGAAACTGAATATGGCCGGCGTGATACCGCCGATCTTTGCATCCAGCATCATTCTGTTCCCCGCGACGATAGCGGGCTGGTTTGGCACCGGGCACAGCATGAATTGGTTGAAGGACATCAGCGACAAGTTGTCCCCGGGGCAGCCGATATATGTGCTGGTGTATGCCGCGGCGATCGTGTTCTTTTGTTTCTTTTACACGGCACTGGTGTTCAGTCCGAAGGAGACGGCGGACAACCTGAAGAAGAGCGGGGCGTTTTTGCCCGGCATCCGCCCCGGCGACCAGACTGCGCGCTATGTTGAGAAGATCATGCTGCGCCTGACTATGGTTGGCGCGGTGTATATCTCCCTGGTATGTTTGCTGCCTGAATTTTTGGTGGTGAAGTGGAATGTGCCGTTTTACTTTGGCGGCACATCGCTGTTGATCATGGTGGTGGTTACGATGGATTTCATGACGCAGGTGCAGTCATATCTGATGACGCACCAGTATGAAGGCTTGCTGAAGAAGGCTAATTTCAAAGGCGGGTTTACAAGCTAATGTCCAAGGAAGATGTGATTCAGATGGCGGGCGAGGTCGAGGAGTCGCTGCCCAATGCAACGTTCCGAATCAAGCTGGAGAATGGACATGTGGTGCTGGGTCATATTTCCGGGAAAATGCGCATGCACTATATTCGCATTCTGCCGGGCGACAAGGTGACCGTGGAATTGACACCGTATGATTTGAGTAAGGCGCGCATCGTGTTCCGCGCCAAATAGTGAAGCGGTTAAGGAGAAAATAATGAAAGTCCATGCATCGGTAAAAAAGATCTGTCGCAACTGCAAGATCGTTATTCGGAAGCGCGTGGTGCGGGTCATCTGCACCGAGCCACGCCATAAGCAACGCCAGGGCTGATTTGGGAAAAGTCGGCTTAGGGTGTTATAATTTTCGTTTTTCAAAGATAGGGTAGCTGCATGGCACGTATTGCAGGGGTCAATATCCCCAACCATCAACACGCTGTGATTGCATTGACGGCAATCTATGGTATCGGGCGCACGCGCTCACAAGGTATTTGCACGGCGGCTGGCGTGAAATCGGCCACCAAAATGAAAGACCTGACCGACGCGGAAGTGGAAAAGCTGCGCGAACAAGTCGCCAAGTTCACGGTGGAGGGTGATCTGCGTCGCGAAACGACCATGAACATCAAGCGCCTGATGGATCTGGGTTGCTATCGCGGCGTGCGTCATCGTCGCGGTTTGCCGTGCCGCGGCCAGCGCACTCGCACCAATGCACGCACCCGCAAGGGCCCGCGCAAGGCGATTGCCGGAGCCAAGAAGTAATTTGCCATAACGCTTTTAAGGATTAGATAATGGTCAAGCCAAGCACGAAAGTGCGCAAGAAAGTCAAGAAGAACGTCGCGGAAGGTATCGCGCACGTTCACGCTTCCTTCAATAACACGATCGTCACGATCACCGATCGTCAGGGCAATACTTTGGCCTGGTCTACCAGCGGTGCGAACGGCTTTAAGGGTTCGCGTAAAAGCACTCCGTTCGCAGCGCAGGTCGCTGCCGAGACGGTGGGCAAGTCTGCCGCCGAATGCGGGGTCAAGAATATTGAAGTGCGCATCAAGGGACCCGGCCCAGGCCGCGAATCCGCGGTGCGAGCATTGAATGCGGCTGGTTTTAAGATCACCAGCATTTCCGATATCACGCCGGTGCCGCACAACGGATGCCGTCCGCCTAAAAAGCGTCGTATCTAACAATTGGGAGTAGATCTTGGCTAGAAATCTTGATGCAAAGTGCCGTCAGTGCCGCCGCGAAGGCGAAAAGCTGTTTCTGAAGGGCGAGAAATGTTTTACCGACAAGTGTGGAGTCGAGCGCAGAGCTTATCCACCCGGCCAGCACGGTCAAAAGAAAAACACCCGCTTGTCCGAATACGGCGGCCAGCTGCGTGAAAAGCAAAAAGTGCGCCGTATCTACGGAGTGCTTGAAGGACAGTTTCGTCTGACCTACAAGCAAGCGGATAGCCAGCGCGGCATTACCGGTGAAAACCTGCTGCAGATCCTGGAGTCCCGTTTGGACAATGTTTCCTACCGTATGGGCTTTGGCGCATCGCGCGCTGAAGCGCGCCAGGTGGTGCGTCACAACGGCTTGCTGGTGAATGGCAAGCGCGTGAACATTCCTTCCTATCAGGTGCGTCCCGGCGACGTGGTTGAAGTGGTCGAAAAATCCAGGGCGCAACTGCGCATCAAAGCCGCGATCGCTGCAGCCGAGCAACGCGGTTTCCCGGAATGGATCGAGATGGACACCAAGGCATTCAAGGGAACGTTCAAGGCCAAACCCCAACGTGCCGAACTGCCTGCAACCATCAACGAGCATCTCGTGGTCGAGTTGTATTCCAAGTAATCCACGCGGAGTAGCGTATGTCTAAGAATGAATTTTTGAAGCCCCGTATCATCGATGTGCAGAGGATATCCGCCACCCAAGCCAAGGTGGTGATGGAGCCTTTCGAGCGCGGCTATGGCCACACATTGGGGAACGCATTGCGTCGTATCCTGCTGTCTTCTATGCCCGGCGCCGCACCGACTGAAGTCAAAATGGCCGGCGTGCTGCATGAATATGCCACCATAGACGGCGTGCAGGAGGATGTCGTGGATATTCTGCTCAACCTCAAGGGCGTGGTGGTGCGCTTGCATAACACCCCGGAAGTGGTGCTGACCCTCAAAAAAGAGGGTCAGGGCGTGGTGACGGCGGCCGATATCAGCGGCAATGCCGATGTCGAGGTGATCAACCCGGATCATGTGATCGCGCACCTGACTGCCGGTGGCAAGCTGGACATGCAGATCAAGATCGAACAGGGTCGCGGGTATGTATCGGCGATCTCCCGCATCACTCCGAATGAGACACGTTCAGTCGGCCATATCGCGCTCGACGCATCGTTCAGCCCGGTCAGTCGGGTGAGCTACGCAGTGGAAAGCGCGCGTGTCGAGCAGCGCACTGATCTGGACAAGCTGGTGATGAACATCGAAACCAACGGTGCGGTCGATCCCGAGGAAGCGATCCGCAATGCGGCGCGCATCCTGGTGGATCAATTCTCCGTGTTTGCCGCGCTGGAAGGCACAGAGCCGGTGATCGAGAAGGTGCAGGCACCCAAGGTCGATCCTATCCTGTTGCGTCCGGTGGACGACCTGGAATTGACCCCGCGTTCGTCCAATTGCCTCAAGGCGCAAAGCATCCATTACATCGGCGATCTGATCCAGTACACCGAAAACGATCTGTTGCGCACCCCGAATCTGGGCCGCAAATCGCTGAACGAAATCAAGCAGGTTCTCGCCGAGCACAACTTGTCGCTGGGTATGAAGCTGGAAAACTGGCCAGTCGCTGCCGTCTAAAGCGGCGCAACTATCATAAGTAGCAAGAAAGGCAAATCATGCGTCACCGTCTAGGTTTAAGAAAACTCAACCGCACCAGCAGTCACCGTCTGGCGATGTTCCGCAACATGACCGTGTCGTTGTTGCGCCACGAACTCATCAAGACCACTTTGCCCAAGGCCAAGGAACTGCGCCGCGTAGCCGAGCCTATCCTGACGCTGGGCAAGACCCCGAGTCTGGCAAACCGCCGTCTGGCATTCGCGCGTTTGCGTGATCGCGACATGGTCACCAAATTGTTCGACGAACTCGGCCCGCGCTATGCTGCGCGCAACGGCGGCTATTCGCGCATCCTCAAGTTCGGCTTCCGCAAGGGAGACAACGCACCGATGGCGCTGGTAGAACTGATGGATCGCCCGGCAGATGCAACTGCTGTCGATGTAGAGTAAGCATCGCTGAAACAGCAAAATGTCAAAAAGCCGGATTCGTCCGGCTTTTTGCATTTTGTAACCCGGCTAATCTTCGACCTTGCCGCGCAACGTTTTCAGTTTCCCGCGCTGAGTCTTGCTCTCCAAACGCCTTGTCTTTGAAGCCCGTGTTGGTTTGGTTGCGGTCCTCAGTTTGGGCGGGAAGGTTGTGTTTTGGATCAAAGCCAGAAGACGCATCAGGGCGTCATCGCGGTTCTTCTCTTGGCTGCGGTAGCGCTGCGCCTTGATGATGACCACGCCGTCACCGGAGATGCGCCGGTCCGCCAGTTGCCTGAGCTTTTCCTTGCAGTCTTTAGGCAATGATGAAGCAGCGATGTCGAAACGCAGATGGATCGCGGTCGAAACCTTGTTGACGTTCTGACCGCCCGCTCCCTGTGCGCGTATGGCATGCAATTCGATCTCGTTATCGGGGATGGAAATGTGATCGGATATTCGCATTGTGGTGTGCGTGAAACCGGTTACGCTGGCTTTCCTATCGCCTGCTTCAAATATTGCCCCGTCACGCTGTGCTGGTTCTGCGCGATGTCCTTCGGCGAACCTTCGGCGATGATGCGGCCGCCGCCGTCGCCTCCTTCCGGGCCGAGGTCGATCACCCAGTCTGCGGTCTTGATCACGTCGAGGTTGTGTTCGATCACCACCACGGTGTTGCCGTTGCCCACCAGGCGATGGAGCACGGTGAGCAGCATGTCGATGTCGTGGAAATGCAGGCCGGTGGTGGGCTCGTCCAGGATGTAGAGGGTGCGGCCGGTGTCGCGCTTGGACAGCTCCAGGGCCAGTTTGACGCGCTGGGCCTCGCCGCCGGACAGGGTGGTGGCGGCCTGGCCCAGGCGGATGTAGGAGAGGCCCACGTCGATCAGGGTCTTGAGCTTGCGCGCCACGCTGGGCACGGCGTTGAAGAATTCGTGGGCCTCTTCCACGGTCATCTGCAGCACCTCGTGGATGTTCTTGCCCTTGTACTGCACCTCCAGGGTTTCCCGGTTGTAGCGCTTGCCGTGGCACACGTCGCAGGGCACGTAGATGTCGGGCAGGAAGTGCATCTCGATCTTGTTGATTCCTTCGCCCCGGCAGGCCTCGCAGCGCCCGCCCTTGACATTGAAGCTGAAGCGTCCGGGCTTATAGCCCCGGAGCCGGGCCTCGGGCACCTGGGAAAAGAGCTCCCGGACGATGGTGAACAGCCCGGAGTAGGTGCCGGGGTTGGAGCGCGGGGTGCGGCCGATGGGGCTCTGGTCCACGGCGATGACCTTGTCGAAGAACTCGACGCCTTCGATGGTTTTGTATGGCGCCGGCTCCTGGGCCGCGCCGTTCAACATGTTGGCGGTGACGGCGTACAGGGTGTCGTTGATCAGGGTGGACTTGCCCGAGCCGGACACGCCGGTGACGCAGGCGAAGATGCCGGTGGGCAGCGTCAGGGTGACGTGCTTCAGGTTGTTGCCGGAGGCGTTGACCAGCTTGAGCATCCGGCCTTCCCGGGGCTGGCGCCGTTCCTTGGGCAGGGCGATGGACTTCTTGCCGGCCAGGTATTGGCCGGTGAGGGAGGCGGGGTTGGCCAGGATGTCCGCCAGCTTGCCCTCGGCGACGATCTCGCCGCCGTGCTCGCCGGCCCCGGGGCCCATGTCGACGATGTAGTCGGCGTGGCGGATGGCGTCCTCGTCGTGCTCCACCACGATCACCGTGTTGCCCAGGTCGCGCAGGCGCAGGAGGGTGTCGATGAGGCGCCGGTTGTCGCGCTGATGGAGGCCGATGGAGGGCTCGTCGAGGATGTAGAGCACGCCGACGAGCGCCGAGCCGATCTGCGTGGCCAGGCGGATGCGCTGGGCCTCGCCCCCCGAGAGGGTGTCGGCGGAGCGGTCCAGGGACAGGTAGTCCAGGCCCACGTTGTTGAGGAAGGAGAGGCGGGCGCTCACCTCCTTGACGATCTTCTCCGCCACCTGGGCGCGCTGGCCCGCCAGCTTGAGTTCGTCGAAGAATTTCAGGGCCTGGCGGATGGGCAGGTGGGACAGCTCATGCAGGGTATGGCCGCCGATGGTGACGTGGCGCGCCTCGATGCGCAGCCGGCTGCCGCCGCATTCCGGGCAGGGGCGGGTGGCGATGTACTTGGCGAGCTCCTCGCGGATCAGCTGGGATTCGCTTTCCTTGTAACGCCGCTCCAGGCTGGGAATGACGCCGTCGAAGCGGTGTTTGCGCACCACCTTGCGGCCGCTTTCGCCCAGGTAGGTGAAGGCGATCTCGTCGCGCCCGCTGCCGCTCAGGACGATGGCCTGAAGCGCCTCGGGCAGGTTCTCCCACGGCGTGTCGATGGCGAAGCCGTAGTGCAGGGCCAGGGCCTCCAGCATGCGGTAGAAGAAGGCGTTGCGCCGGTCCCAGCCCTTGATGGCGCCGGCCGCCAGGGACAGATGGGGGAAGGCCACCACCCGCTTGGGGTCGAAGAAGGTGATGGAGCCCAGGCCGTCGCACTTGGGGCAGGCGCCCATGGGGTTGTTGAAGGAAAAGATGCGCGGCTCCAGCTCCGACAGGGCGTAGTCGCACACCGGGCAGGCGAACTTGGCGGAGAACAGCATCTCCCGGTTGCTGTCCATCTCCACCGCCAGGGCCTTGCCGTCGGAATGGCGCAGGGCGGTCTCGAAGGATTCCGCCAGGCGCTGCTTCATGTCGGGCCGCACCTTGAGCCGGTCCACCACCGCCTCGATGGTGTGCTTCTTGTTCTTCTCCAGGGCGGGCAGGGCGTCGATGTCGTGCACCTCTCCGTCGATGCGCAGGCGCACGAAGCCCCGGGCGCGCAGCTCGTCGAACAGGCCCAACTGCTCGCCCTTGCGGCCGATGATCAGGGGCGCCAGGATCATCAGCTTGGTGTCCTCGGGCAGGGCCAGCACCTGGTCCACCATCTGGGACACGGTCTGGGCCGCCAGCTCGATGCCGTGGTGGGGGCAGCGCGGCGTGCCGGCCCGGGCGAACAGCAGGCGCAGGTAGTCGTGGATCTCGGTCACCGTGCCCACGGTGGAGCGCGGGTTGTGGCTGGTGGCCTTCTGCTCGATGGAGATGGCCGGGCTCAACCCCTCGATCAGGTCCACGTCGGGCTTTTCCATGAGTTGCAGGAACTGGCGCGCGTAGGCCGAAAGCGACTCCACGTAGCGGCGTTGGCCCTCGGCGTACAGGGTGTCGAAGGCCAGGGACGACTTGCCGGAGCCGGACAGGCCGGTGATGACGATCAACTCGTGGTGGGGCAGGTCGACGTTGACGTTCTTGAGGTTGTGGGTGCGGGCGCCGCGGACGCGGATCATGGTGGGGAGTGCCGTCTGGAAACGGCTAACTATAAGCAATTTCGGGAGGCCGGCCCAAACTCTCTCCCCGGTCCGGCCTCGTCTCAGACGGGCCGCTGCCTGCGCAACTGGCGGAAGGCCTCGTCGACGGTGTTCCGCAACTGCATGTCGTCCCAGGGTTTGGCGATGAATTTGAACACCGCGCCCTCGTTGATGGCGCTGGTCATGGTCTGGGTGTCGACGTGGCCGGTGAGCAGGATGCGCATGGTGTCCGGATACAGGGCGTGGGCCCGGCGCAGGAATTCCACGCCCTCCATCTCGGGCATGCGCTGGTCGGCGAGGATGACGCCCACCGGGTTGCGGGCCAGGAGCTCGAAGGCCTCGGCGGGGGTGTCGGCCATCAGGATGGGGTGGCCGTCGCGATGGAACAGGCGGGCCAGGGCGTTCAGCACGTTGCGGTCGTCGTCCAGCAGCAGGAGGGCCGGTCCCGGGGTGACGTCGCCCTGCCGGCTCCAGTCGGCGCGGGTGGCCTCCCGCAGCATGCGTTCCATGTCCGCGGCCGGGGCGGGGTGGCTGTGGTGGTAGCCCTGCATCTCGTCGCAATGGTGGGCGGCGAGGAATTCGCGCTGGGCCGTGGTCTCCACCCCCTCGGCGAGCACCTTGCGGCTCAGGCTGTGGGACATGGTGATGATGGCCTCGGAGATGGCGGCGTCGTCCGGGTCGGTGGTGATGTTGCGCACGAAGGAGAGGTCGATCTTGATGCGGTCGATGGGGAAGCGCTTGAGGTAGCTGAGGGAGGAATAGCCGGTGCCGAAGTCGTCGATGGCGATGTGCACGCCCAGGTCCTTCAGGCGATGCAGCACGGCGATGCTGGCCTCCACGTCATACATGGCCAGGCCTTCCGTGATCTCCAGTTCCAGGTAACTGGCCGGCAGGTGGTATTGCTCCAGGATCGCCGCCACCCGCTCCACCAGGTCTTTCTGGCGGAACTGGCGCGGCGACAGGTTGACGGCGATGGGCACCATCTCCAGGCCGGCATCCAGCCAGGCCCGGGCCTGGGCGCAGGCGGTGGCGAGCACCCATTCGCCCAGGGGCAGGATGAGGCCGGTCTCCTCCGCCAAGGGGATGAACTCGGCGGGCAGGAGCAGGCCCCGGCGCGGGTGCTGCCAGCGCACCAGGGCCTCCATGCCGCTGATCTGCCCGCTATACATGTCCACCTGGGGCTGGTAGTGGAGCACGAACTGGCGCGTATCCAGGGCCTGGCGCAGGTCGTTTTCCACCTCCAGGCGTACCTCCGCCTGGGCGGTCAGCTCCTCGGTGTAGAACTGGTAGTTGTCGCGTCCCTGCTCCTTGGCCCGGTACAGGGCGCTGTCGGCGTTCTTGAACAGGGTGGTGGCGTCGTCGCCATCGTCCGGATAGAGGCTGATGCCGACGCTGCCGGAGATGAACACTTCGTGGCCGTGCAGGCTGATCTTCTCCGCCAGGGCGCCGAGGATCTTGCGGGCCACGGTGCTGGCGGCGCTGGCGTCGTCCACATCCTCCAGCAATACCGTGAATTCGTCGCCGCCCAGGCGGCTCACCGTGTCCTGTTCCCGCACGCAGGCCGAGATACGCGCCGCCACCTGTTGCAGCAGCAGGTCGCCGGCCGGGTGGCCCAGGGTGTCGTTGACGTTCTTGAAGCGGTCCAGATCGATGAACAGCACCGCCACCTTGCGGTTGTGGCGGCTCGCCCGGGTCAGGGCGTGGTCGATGCGGGCGTCCAGCAGCAGGCGGTTGGGCAGGCCGGTGAGGGGATCGTGGTGGGCCAGCTGGTCCAGTTTGGCCTCGGACTCCTTGAGGGCGGTGATGTCGGAGAACACCCGGGCGTAATGGGTGATCTGCCCGCTTGCGTCGCGGATGGCGCTGATGCTGCACCACTCCGGGTACTCCTTGCCGTCCTTGCGCCGGTTCCACTGTTCGACCTGCCAGTGGCCGTGGCGCGCCACCTCTTCCGCCACCCGCTGGCGGAACGCCGCGTCGTGGCGCGGCGAGCAGAGCGCCTCCGGGGTGCGGCCGAGGAATTCCTCGCGCTGGTAGCCGGTGATGCGGGTGAAGGCGGGGTTTACCGACACCACGTGCTGGGCCAGGTCGGTGATCATGATGCCTTCCTGGGTGTTATCGAACACGGTGGCGTCGCGCAGCAGCTGCTCGTTGGAGCGGGTCAGCGCCGCCTCCACCCGGCGCGTCACCCAGAGCATGAGGCCCCCCAGCACCAGCAGCGCCAGACCGATGATGGCCGCCTGCCAGGCCGCCATGCGCCAGAACGCCTGGTCGATGTCGTCCACGTATTCCCCCGAGCCGATGATCCAGCCCCAGGGCGCGAATCCTTTTACGTAGGAGATCTTGGGTTCGGCGCCGTTGTTGCCCGGTTTCGGCCACCAGTAGTGGACGTGGCCGGCGCCCCCACGCCGGACCGTGTCCCGCATCTCCATGAACAAGAGCTTGCCCCGGGCGTCGCGGTAGCCGGAGAGATCCTGGCCGTCCAGCTGGGGCTGGGTGGGGTGCATGACCATGCGGGGATGCAGGTCGTTGATCCAGAAGTAGCCATCCGCGCCGTAGCGCAGGTGCCGCACCGCGTCCAGCGCCGCTTGGCGGGCCTGGGGCTGGCTCATGGCGC
>JBGSKJ010000029.1:0-6497 GCA_041741275.1 Gallionella sp. | reverse complement strand
TGCCTACGAAGGCTTGCTGCTGGATGTCATCATGGGCGACCATTCACTGTTCTTGCGCATCGATGAAGTGGAAGCGGCTTGGCGCGTGGTGGATCCGGTGCTCAAGGTGTGGTCGATGGAGCGCGAGTTCATCAACACCTACGCGGCCGGAAGCTGGGGCCCGCGAGGTACGTATCGCTTGTTTGACCGGGAAGATCAATTTTGGCGGCATTCATTGAACCCGGATGGGGCTAATCTTGAGGCGTATTGAAATGGAACTATTTCTGACAGGAGACATCGGCGGTACCAAGACGCGTTTGGCATTGGCCGAGGTGAACGGCGCACGAGTTGTGATTCGCCGCGAGCAGAGTTATGCCAGCCAGGACTACGCCACCTTCGAAGTGTTGCTGGGAGAATTTTTGTCAGTCGGCGAAAAGGTGACTGATGCAGCTTTCGGTATTGCCGGGCCGGTGCTAGGCGGAGTGGCGCAAACGACCAACTTGCCGTGGCGGATTGATGCCGCCGCGTTGCGGCAACGCTTCGGTTTTGCGCGCTGTAATTTACTGAATGATCTGGAGGCCACGGCTTATGGTTTGCCTGCGCTGGGCATAGCCGATCTTTTGACACTGCAAACGGGTACTCCCGATGCGCTTGGTAATGCTGCTGTGATCGCTGCCGGGACGGGTTTGGGCGAGGCGGGTTTGTATTGGGACGGGCAGTTCCATCATCCCTTTGCCACCGAGGGTGGCCACGCCACGTTCAGTCCGCGCAATGCGCTGGAATTCGCCTTATTGGATCATTTGCAGCAACGTCATAATCAGCACATTAGTGATCATGTCAGTTGGGAGCGCGTCGTCTCCGGCATGGGGCTGCTCGATCTGTATGCCTTCCTGCTCGGCTACCGCCATACGGGGACACCGTCGTGGCTGGCAGAGCAGATGCGCGACACAGACAAGGCCGCGGCTATTTCTGCAGCAGCACTGGCGAACAGCGATGCGGTGTGCGTGGAGACGATGCAATTGTTCGTCAGTTTGTACGGTGCCGAGGCGGGTAATCTGGCGCTAAAGTTGATGAGCCGTGGCGGTTTGTATATCGGTGGCGGCATCGCGCCGAAAATATTGCCGCTGTTGCAAACAGGTACTTTCCTCGAAGCATTCCTCGACAAGGGGCGGATGCGATCATTGTTGGCGGCGATGCCGGTCAAGGTGATCCTGAATGATAGAGCGGCGTTGTACGGCCCGGCATTGTTTGCGGTGCAACAGGCGGCGGGAGTGGCGTGAACGCCTTCACTTTTCCGAATGCTTCGACGCTTGCCCTGCATAGCGATGTGGAATCGTTGGCGGCAGCAGTTGCCCAGCGTATCGTTGACGTTGTCCAACAGACCATTGCAGTACGTGGGGTGTGCCGCATCGCACTGGCTGGTGGCGAGACACCGCGCCGCTGCTACGAACAGTTATGCCCCATGCCGGTCGACTGGGGGCACGTTCATATCTACTTTGGTGATGAGCGCTGCTTGCCTGTTGGCGATGCGCAACGCAACGACACAATGGCACAACACGCATTGCTGCGACACATTGCGATCCCCGCCAACAACGTTCATTCCATTCCGGCTGAGATTGACGTTCAAGTTGCGGCGTCACGCTATGCGCTGGAACTGCATCAAGCAATGCCGTTCGATCTGGTGCTGCTGGGCATGGGAGAAGACGGCCACACCGCCAGCTTGTTTCCGGGGGATCCGGCTTTGCAAAGCAGGGATAGTGTTGTTGCTGTGTTTGATGCGCCAAAGCCACCGCCTCAACGGGTATCGTTGGGGTTGACGACATTGCGGCAAGCGCGTCAACGCATATTTCTGGTTGCGGGGGCATCCAAGCGCGCGCCGTTGGCACAGATATTTCACGGCGCTGAATTACCGGCGGCAAGGGTCGGCGCGTCCGAATGGCACGTTGATCGTGACGCAATACCGGAAAGTTTTTGATTTTATTTTAAGGAGAAAATGATGCAGATCGGAATGATAGGCTTGGGACGTATGGGGGCGAACATGGTGCGGCGTTTGCAAAAAGCCGGACATCAATGTGTGGTGTTCGACCGCAGCAGCGAAGCGGTGCAGGCGCTGGCAAAAGAAGGGGCGACCCCCGCCGCCAGCATTCAGGATTTTCTGGATAAATTGAGCGCACCGCGTGCCGTGTGGCTGATGCTGCCGGCGGCGGTAGTCGATGCCAGTATTTCCGAACTGACCCCGTTGTTGGGCGCAGACGACATCATCATCGATGGCGGAAACTCATATTACAAGGACGACATCGCGCGTGCAAAAAAGCTGTCAGCCAAATCCATCCATTACGCGGATGTCGGTGTCAGCGGTGGCACTTGGGGTCTGGAGCGCGGCTATTGCCTGATGATCGGTGGCCAGCAACAAACGGTTGCGCACTTGGATCCCATCTTTGCATCACTCGCACCGGGCGTAGAGACCGCGCCGCGCACCGAAGGATGCAGCGGGCAACCGAGCACGGCTGAAATCGGCTACCTGCACTGCGGAGCGGAAGGGGCGGGGCACTTCGTCAAGATGGTTCATAACGGTATCGAGTACGGCATGATGGCTGCCTATGCCGAGGGCTTCAACTTGTTACGCCATGCCAATGTAGGCGGGTCAGCGCGCCAAGTGGATGCGGAAACAACGCCTTTGCGTGAGCCGGAAGCGTTCCGTTACGACATCAACGTGGCCGACGTGGCGGAGTTGTGGCGGCGCGGCAGCGTGGTGAGTTCATGGTTGCTTGATTTGACCGCGCATGCGCTGCAAGCCGATCCGAACTTGAAGGGTTTCGGCGGCAAGGTATCGGACTCCGGCGAAGGCCGCTGGACCAGCATCGCGGCGATTGAGTCCGGTACCCCAGCACCGGTGTTGACCGCTGCTTTATTCGATCGTTTCAACTCGCGCGGCGAGGCGGACTACGGCAACAAATTGTTGTCAGCCTTGCGCTTCGAGTTTGGCGGGCATAACGAAAAACGCTAGAGGTTTGCAGCCAGCACTTTGCTTAAAGTAGCTTGAGAAATTGTGTAAGAAATCGCTGAATTGTCCGACTAATAGACAATTAATATCTCCATTCTCACAAGAGGGTACATCATGCATGAAATCGTTCAGGACTATTATGGTAAGAAGTTACAGCATTCAGACGACCTGAAAACCAGTGCTTGTTGCGATGTGAGCGATGTTCCCGCTTGGCTTAAGCCATTGTTGGCGCGCGTTCATCCAGACGTGCTGGCGCGTTATTACGGTTGCGGTTTGGTTTGTCCACCCTTGCTCGAAGGTTGCCGCGTGCTCGATTTGGGCAGCGGTTCGGGGCGAGATGTCTATGCCCTGGCACAACTGGTCGGCAAGACCGGAGAGGTCATCGGCGTCGATATGACACCGGAGCAATTGGCGGTTGCAGAGCAACATCGCGCTTTTCACGCTGAGCAATTCGGCTATACCAATGTGCGTTTCGTTGAAGGGTATATCGAAAAACTCGACGAGCTGGACCTGGCTCCCGGCAGCTTCGATGTCATCGTGTCGAATTGCGTCGTCAATCTGTCTCCAGACAAGGATGCGGTGCTGCGTGAAGTGCATCGTTTGCTCAAGCCAGGCGGTGAATTCTATTTCTCGGATGTCTATGCAGATCGCCGTGTGCCGGATGCTGTGCGCAACGATCCGGTACTGTATGGTGAATGTCTGGGAGGAGCGCTGTACTGGAACGATTTTGTTAACCTTGCCAAGCGCCATGGATTTGATGATCCGCGTTTGGTCGAAGACCGTCCTTTGGAGATCACCGATCCTAAACTCTCGCCGCGCGTGGGTAATTTGAAGTTCTTCTCGGCTACCTATCGCCTGTTCAAACTCGACGGCTTGGAAGCAGCCTGCGAGGACTACGGACAGGCCGTGATTTATCGCGGCACGATACCCGAGCATGCGCATCGCTTTGTCCTGGATCGGCATCACGACATCGAAGCCGGGCGTGCCTTTCCGGTATGCGGAAACACTTGGCGCATGCTGCATGACACGCGCTTCCAGCAGCACTTCGAGTTCATCGGAGACTTTAGTCAGCACTATGGAATATTTCCCGGATGCGGCACTAACATACCGTTTGCACAAGATGAAAGCACAGTTACATGTGGTTGCTGCTGACCGAGGAGGATATGAACGCTATACCAGCACTCCATTTGAATGTCCTTGTGCTATGCACGGGCAATTCTGCGCGAAGCATCATGGCCGAAGCACTCATCAATGTCCTCGGTCAGGGACATCTTCACGCATTCAGTGCAGGTAGCCGACCGGTCGGCATAATCAACCCATTTGCTGTCAAGTTAATCAGCAAACTTGGATATTCGTCCTCATCTCTACGCAGCAAAAGCTGGAATGAATTCACCGAGGAAGATGCGCCGACGATGGATATCGTCATCACGGTCTGCGACAACGCGGCCAACGAGGCTTGTCCGAATTGGCCGGGGGATCCGATCAAGTTGCATTGGGGATTTGAAGATCCTGCGGCAGCATCAGGAAACGAGGCTGGCAAGCATCAAGCCTTTGAGCAGTGTTTTATCCTGATTCGACAGAAGGTCGAAAAACTTGTTGGGCTATCGCTGCATGAGCGCAGCAAATCGGAGTGCGCTGCGTTACTCATGGGCTTGAGTACGCAGGCTACTTAGTAGGGGAGAGCAATTTATGAACAACATTGTAGTTTCGTTTTGCAGGTCAAGTTTTCGATTCGTGATGACAGCAGTCATTGTCGGGAGCCTGATCGGTACGGCATCTGCCGCTGGGCAGAAACTCGTGCTGACCGGTTCCAGCACCATCGCGCCACTGGCACTGGAGATCGGCAAGCGCTTCGAGAAACTGAATCCCGGTGTGCGTGTTGATGTGCAAAGTGGCGGCTCTACACGCGGCGTGAACGATGCGCGGGCGGGCTTGGCTGATATCGGCATGGCATCCCGCGCACTGAAGCCGGAGGAAAGCGACTTGATGGCGCACCGCATCGCGATGGATGGCATTGGCATCATCCTGCATCAGAAAAATCCGGTGCAGGCGCTGAGCGACGAGCAGATCAAGTCGATCTACACGGGCAGCATCACCAATTGGCAACAACTGGGCGGCGAGGATCGCAAGATCACCGTGGTCAACAAGGCCGAGGGACGCTCCACGCTTGAGTTGTTCCTGCACCATTTTCATCTCAAGAATCCAGAGATACGCGCGCATGTGGTGATCGGTGACAACCAGCAAGGCATCAAAACCGTGGCCGGAAATATCGGCGCGATAGGCTATGTCTCGATCGGCACGGCCGAGTATGAGGAAGCGCATGGTACGCCTATCCATCTGTTGCCCATGGCCAGTGTATCCGCCACTGTAGCAAATGTGCGCGATGGACGCTTCCCCTTGTCACGATCGTTGAATCTGGTTACTAAAGGTGCGCCGACTGGCTTGGCCAAACGGTTTATTGAGTTTGCTCAATCGGCAGCAGTCGATGATCTCGTCACGGCACAATATTTCGTCCCCATCGCGCGCTGATGCCACGCTCGCCAGAGTGACCGGCAGCATCGCACTGGCGGTGGCGATTTTGCTCGGCTTGGTGCTGATGTTGCTGATCAAGGAATCCTGGCAAGTCATCGGTGGTAGCGGCTGGACGCGCTTCTTTTTCGGGGACGGCTGGTTTCCGTCTGGCGGGCAATTTAATCTGCTCGCCATGTTGTGGGCGACATTGGCATGCGGTGCCGGCGCACTATTGATTGCCGTACCGCTCGGTGTGTTGAGCGCGTTGTTCAGCCGCTTCTACTCTCCCGGTTGGCTGGTCATGCCGTTGCGTCGGGTCATGGTATTGCTGGCAGGCATCCCTTCGGTGGTGTACGGGTTGTGGGGGTTGACCGTGCTGGTGCCATTGATCGCAAACTGGGAGCCGCCGGGTGCCAGCTTGCTTAGTGCGATATTGATCCTCGCACTGATGATCTTGCCCACCGTGGCTCTGACCAGCGAAGCCGCGCTGGCTGCGGTACCCGTTTCAAATTTGCAGGGCGCGGCTGCACTGGGTCTCAGCCGTAAAGGTATCGTCCTCGGTGTGGCATTGCCTGCCGCACGCGTTGGCATTCTGACCGGCGCATTGCTCGCCACAATGCGCGCACTCGGTGAAACCATGGCCGTGTTGATGGTAGCCGGCAATGTGGTGCAAACACCGGCCAGCCTGTTTGATCCGGTCAGAGTGCTGACCGCGAACATTGCGCTGGAAATGCCCTACGCAACAGGCGATCATCGTGCCGCGCTGTTCGCTTCAGGTTTGTTACTGATGCTGATAGTCACACTGTTGGCCTGGCTGGCAGGACGCGGCGGAGCACACTCAAATGCTTAAGAATAATTTCCGTCTAGCAGCCTGTCTGGCTTCCCCGATTAAAAATAGCCACAAAAATCCAACAAATTACCGTAGCAAAATGATATAATTATCTCGGTTAATCAATAAGTTGAATATCATTTTATGAGCCGCTTCCAGCCGATCAAACGTGAC
>JBGSKJ010000028.1:0-37896 GCA_041741275.1 Gallionella sp. | reverse complement strand
TTGTGGCGTTTTTGTGGCGGTCATCAGCCCAAACATGACGAATCATGCTCCACAAGCCGCATCACTATTGGCGATTTCATTGGGCATGGGTTATCATGCCTTGTCTTGGCGGAGGTTCGAATCCTCTCGCCCCGACCAGTTTGGTTCAATGATATGTACCCAATAAACATTCAATCTTGACCACCAGTCACTCAACACCACAGCCAGCCGCCATCCAGCGCAAGGTCGCCATAGCTGCTTGCTTCGGTGTTTTTCTGGAATGGTATGACTTCCTCACCTTCGCCTCGCTAGCCACTTATTTCAGCACGCTGTTTTTCCCCCAGGGAAATCCGGTCGCGGCTTTGCTGGCAAGCCTGGCCACGTTCGGGGTCGGCATGCTGGTGCGCCCGCTGGGTGCGGCACTGTTCGGATCGATGGGTGACAAGTACGGCCGCCGCCCGGTTTTCATCGCCACTCTCGTGCTGATGGGAATGGCGACGTTCTGCGTCGGGCTGCTTCCTACCTATGCACAGGTAGGCATGCTGGCTCCGGCATTGCTGCTGGTGTTGCGGCTGCTGCAGGGATTCGCGGTGGGCGGTGAGATAGGCGGCTCAGCGGTCTATCTTACCGAGCACGCCCCAACCGGCAAGCGCGGATTTTATACCAGCGTGCTGCAATTGATGGGGCCACTGGGTATTCTGGTGTCCACGTTGCAGGTGGTATTGCTGCAATCGTTATTGAGCGCCGACGATTTCCAGGCATGGGGATGGCGCGTGCCATTCCTTCTCTCCATCGTATTGTTGCTGGTTTCGATCAAGAGCCGGGTGAACATGTACGAGTCTCCGGTTTTCATTCATTTGCGCGAAAAACATCGTCTGTCGAAGGCGCCGCTGCGTGAATGTTTGTCCAATCCCCATACGCTCGGGCGTATGGGGCTGCTGTTTTTCTGCATCTCCGCAGGCGGTTCCCTGCTGTTTTTTTCTTCGCAGGTCTACGTCAACGTGTATTTGAAGAGCGTGGTCAGGCTCGATCCGCAGCTTGCCGGGACACTGGTGATGCTGAGTACACTGTTGCTGTTTCCGCTGACCATTTTTTTCGGCTGGCTGTCGGATCGCGTGGGTCGCAGGCCGGTGTTGCTGGCCGGTTTGCTGCTCGGCTGTCTGGCCATCTTCCCGGTGTTCAAGGGCCTGATGCATTACGGCAATCCCGCTCTGGAACGCTTCAACCGCGAGGTGCCGGTGGCACTGTACGGTGCATCCTGCGGCTACGACCCGTTCACAAAGACCGGTAATGATTGCGAGCGCAACCAGGAATTGCTCGCCAAATTGGGTGTGTCATACACGCTTTATCCGGCACAGACAGCCGGCAGCACCCTGGTGCGTATCGGCGGAAGTGAGGTGGCCGGTTATCAACCCGCAGCGCTCGATCAGGCATTGAAATCGGAGGGTTGGACGGAGCATGCCGATCCGCAGCAGGCCGACCGGGCAATGATTTTTTTGCTGCTGATCATCCTGCTGATCGCCGTCGGGCTCATCACCGGTCCGCAAACCGCCACGCTGGCCGAATTATTCCCTGCGCGCACACGCTACACGGCAGTTGCGCTTCCCCATAATCTCAGTGCCGGCTGGATAGGGGGTATGTCGCCGTTCATGATCACGCTGCTGAGCGTGAAAGCGGGCAATGCCTTGTCGGGCATGTGGTATCCGGTCGGCTTGCTGACGGCAGCCTTCGTCATTGGTCTGATTTTCCTGCCGGAAACGCGCAACGTTTCGCTTGAGGATTAATGACTTTCCCGCTTGGCAGCGCACAAATCACCCCGCGCTTATGGCACAATTGCCACGATTCATTCACGCCCATTTCCTATCCCCGATGCATATTCTGATCAGCAATGACGATGGCTACTTTGCCCCCGGTTTAGTCTGCCTCGCCGAGCATCTGGCCAGGATCGCCGATGTCGTGGTGGTGGCTCCCGAGCGGGATCGCAGCGGCGCAAGCAATTCGCTCACGCTGGATCGTCCGCTCAAGCCGCGCCGCGCCGCCAACGGTTTTTACTACGTCGACGGCACGCCCACCGATTGCGTGCATCTCGCCGTCACCGGCATGCTGGACCAACAGCCGGACATGGTGGTATCAGGCATCAATGCCGGAGCCAACATGGGCGACGACACCATTTATTCCGGCACGGTTGCGGCTGCGACCGAAGGGTTCCTGCTCGGCATTCCCTCCATTGCGGTTTCATTGGTCGGCAGGGAATTCGCCCACTACGACACAGCCGCCAGGGTCGCCGCCGAGTTGGTGCAGCGCTTTGCCGGACAGACGCACAGCCATCCATGGCTGCTCAACGTGAACGTGCCAGATGTGGCTTATGAACAACTGCATGCCGGCCAAAGACAAAGCATGGAAGTGACGCGCCTCGGCAAGCGGCACAAGGCCGAGTCGGTGGTGAAGGCCAGCAATCCGCATGGGGAAACGGTGTACTGGGTCGGTGCGGCGGGCAAGGCACAGGATGACGGGGAAGGCACGGATTTTCATGCACTGTCGCAGCAGCGCGTCTCGATCACCCCTTTGCAAATCGACCTCACCCAATACACCCAGCTCGACGCGGTGCGCGGCTGGCTTGCGCAATCCCGCAAATGAATACCCGGCTCAGCGGCATCGGCATGACCTCGCAGCGCACCCGTACGCGCCTGATCGAGCGGCTGCGCGAACAGGGCATCAAGGACGAAGCGGTGCTGGCGGCGATGTTCGAAGTGCCGCGCCATCTGTTCGTTGACGAGGCGATGGCTAGCCGTGCTTACGACGACGTGTCGCTGCCGATCAATTTCAACCAGACCATTTCGCAACCCTACATCGTGGCACGCATGATCGAAGTGCTGCGTGCTGCCGGGCCGCTCAATCGCGTGCTGGAGATAGGTACCGGTTGCGGCTATCAGGCTGCGGTATTGGCGCAGGTGGCACGCGAAGTCTATACCGTTGAGCGTATCCAGCCATTGTACGAACGCGCCAGAAAACAGTTGCGCGACCTGAAGATACGCAACGTCAGCGTGCGCTATGCGGATGGCAGCGCCGGATTGCCGGAAGCGGCACCGTTCGACGGCATCATCATGGCCGCAGCGGCACCCGCGCTGTCGGTTGCGCTGCGGGAGCAATTGGCGGTCGGTGGTAGAATGGTGCTGCCGGTCGGGGTTCAGGAGCAGTGGCTGTATTTGGTCGAACGCGATACGCGCGGATTTCGCGAAAGCAAACTGGAAGCAGTGAAGTTCGTGCCGCTGTTAATAGGTAAATCATGAACTCCTATCGATTTTGCACATTGTTGCTGATAGCTGTTTTATTGGCTGGTTGTGCTTCGCGCGAACATCGCGCACCGGTCTTTGACCGTGCCGAAGCAGAGAAGAAAAATGCCGCAATGGCAAGCAAAGGTACGCGTGAAAAGGATTGGCGGCCCGAGGTGTATGTCGTGCAAAGGGGTGATACGCTGTACAGCATCGCGTTCAATTACGGTTTCGATTACCACGAACTGGCAGAATTGAATCGCATCGCGGATCCCGGCATGATCTCCATAGGGCAGGAAATCCGACTGTTCCCGGGCAAATCGACGCCGGTTAACCCTCCCGCCATGGTCGAGGCCAAGCCGATCGAATCGTTGCTGAAAGAGCAGCCCAAGGTGGTCAAGTACGCCTACAGCGATGCGGCAATGGCGCAGATCGAAAAGATCCAGGAGCAAAAGCCCGGTCCCGCCATGATTGCCAGGGTAGAGAGCAAACCAGATACCAAACCTGAGGCCAAGGCAGCAGCGGACGAAGGGGATGAGGCCGATGAGTCTGTGCTGGAATGGACCATCCCTGCCCAGGGTAAATTGATCGGCGGCTTTTCCGAGTCGGCCAATCGCAAGGGTATCGACATCGCCGGCACGCTCGGCCAACCGGTCTTTGCCAGTGCAGCCGGCAAGGTGGTGTATAGCGGCAGCGGACTGCGCGGGTACGGCAAGCTGGTCATCATCAAGCACAACAAGACTTATCTCAGCGCCTACGCGCACAACGACAAGGTATTGGTGAAGGAAGGGCAGAGCGTCACGCGCGGGCAAAAGATCGCCGCGATGGGCAATACCGATACCGACCAGGTCAAGTTGCATTTTGAAGTGCGTCGTTTCGGCAAGCCGGTGGATCCCGCGAAATATCTGCCGCTCGGCAAATCCTGAGTTCCCTTGAACGATAAGCCTCTAAGCACCACCAATCACGACCGCAACAGCGCGGCGTTACGCTATGTCTATCCGGTGGTATCGCGCCGCGCCGGCGGAATCTCGGTCGGCATCAACCTCAATCCCAACAATGCCTGCAACTGGCGCTGCATCTATTGCCAGGTTCCCAATCTAACGCGCGGCACTGCGCCGACTATAGACTTGGCCGTTCTGGAAAATGAGCTGCGCGGTTTCCTCAATGAATTGCTGCACGGCGATTTCATGCAAACCCGCGTGCCGGAAGGCGCACGGCGCATCAACGACATCGCGCTGTCCGGCAATGGCGAGCCGACCAGTGCCGCTGAATTTGCGCGAATCATCGAAATCATCGCCCGGGTGCGTCGTGAAGTTGCATTGCCGGAGACGGTAAAAACCGTACTGATCACCAACGGCAGCCTGCTGTACCGCAGTGCAGTCCGGCAAGGTCTGCGCGACATGGCCAAGCTCAACGGAGAAGTGTGGTTCAAGCTGGATCGCGCCAGCGCAGCAGGGATGCAACTCGTCAACGACACTAGGGCCAGCATGAACAAAGTGCGCGACAATCTCATTGCCTCCATCGCATGCTGCCCGACCTGGCTGCAAACCTGCTGGTTCGCGCTGGACAATGAGCCGCCCTCGCGTCAGGACGAAGATGACTACCTTGAGTTTGTTTCAGCACTGCTGCGTGATGGGTATAAGCCACAGGGTGTGCTGCTCTACACCCTGGCGCGGCCTTCGATGCGGGCCGAAGCGCCGCGCCTCTCTTCAGTATCAGCAGAACATCTGCAAGCCTTCGCCGAGCGTATCGGCAAGCTCGGCTTGACGGTCAAAGTCAGCCCATGAGTCGCTGTCGATTTTTTTGATGTGCTGCGCAAGCTCTTGCACCTTGCCGACCAAGTGCAGATAATTGCAACTTTCGGGGATAAAGCAGCCTCTCCCGCTTCAAGACGATTCCACGTCCAAGGCCTGCTCTGAGGTGGAGTGTTCTCCAAGGAAGAGTCATGGACACATCGCAGCAGCAAACTTCCGGCAACACCCAAGCACCTGAACCGGTCACACTGGCCCAGGCTTTCTGGTATTGGCTAAAACTGGGTTTCATCAGCTTTGGCGGACCGGCGGGGCAGATCGCAATCATGCATCAGGATCTGGTCGAGAAGAAACGCTGGATCTCCGAGCGGCGTTTTTTGCACGCGCTCAATTACTGCATGGTGCTGCCGGGTCCGGAAGCGCAGCAGCTTGCCGTTTATATCGGCTGGCTGATGCACAGGACCTGGGGTGGCATCATTGCCGGCACGCTGTTTGTGCTGCCGTCGCTGTTCATCTTGATATTCCTGTCGTGGATCTATCTCGCTTACGGCAACGTGCCGGCAGTGGCGGGCGTGTTGTATGGCATCAAACCGGCGGTCACCGCCATCGTGTTGTTCGCCGCGTATCGTATCGGCTCGCGCGCCTTGAAACATGATGTGCTATGGGCGATTGCGGCTGTAGCGTTTCTCGCCATCTTTGCGTTCGATGTGCCTTTTCCGGCCATCGTGCTGGCGGCAGGATTGGCCGGTTACATCGGCGGCAAAGTCGCACCAGAAAAATTCGCTACCGGAGGAGGGCACGGCAAGGCAAAAGACAGTTATGGTGTAGCGCTGATCGCAGATGGCACACCGACGCCTAAGCACGCACTCTTCAGCTGGGCGCGGTTTCTGCGCGTTTCGTTGGTAGGCGTGGCGATCTGGGTGGCGGCGATGGCATTGCTGTTCGTGCAGTTCGGTTGGCAGGGCACATTCACGCAGATGAGCTGGTTCTTCACTAAAGCCGCATTGCTGACGTTCGGCGGCGCTTACGCGGTGCTGCCCTATGTTTACCAGGGTGCGGTCGAACATTACCACTGGCTTACGCCGTTGCAAATGATGGACGGGTTGGCATTGGGCGAAACCACGCCGGGGCCGCTGATCATGGTGGTGGCATTCGTCGGTTTCGTCGGCGGCTGGAGCCAGGCACTGTTCGGTCCGGACGCGTTGTTCCTGGCGGCCGCGAGTGCGGCAATGGTAGTGACATTCTTCACTTTTCTGCCGTCGTTCATCTTCATTTTTCTCGGCGGGCCGCTGGTGGAGAGCACCCACGGCGATCTGAAATTCACCGCACCGCTCACCGGCATCACAGCAGCGGTGGTGGGTGTGATACTCAACCTTGCGGTATTCTTCGCCTACCATGTGATGTGGCCGCAAGGTTTCAAAGGATATTTCGAATGGTTTTCCGCGCTGCTGAGTATAGCGGCATTGATCGCGTTGCTACGCTACCGGACCGGTATTATTCCGGTGATTCTGGGGTGCGGGGTGGCGGGATTAGTGTATAGACTGGCGATGTAATGACACAACCACTCGAATGGAACAAAGCAGCATTGCTGCAATCTCCGCTGTTCGCACCGCTGCATCCGATACTCGCCAAACTTGGTATTGATGGCTTCCCATCGTTGCAAGATTGCAATGCGCTGCTTGAAGCACATCTTCCGCCTGTCGTCGTGCAAAGCGGAATGCTGTTGCGTTTCGTGGTGCTGCAACGCGGCAAGCTGCCGTTCGAAGCCCAATATGAGCCACGCTGTTATCTCAAGGGGGAAGTGCCGACACGCGCAGATAACTGGCATGATCTGCTCAATGCGCTGGTGTGGCTGACCTTTCCCAAGACCAAGGCCGTGCTCAATGCGCGCCACTATCATGCACTGATGGATGAAAGGGCGTTATTCCAATCCCGAATAGAAACGATAACTGCGTTGGCTTCGTCTTCGGCTCCTAGCCGCACTAAGAGTGCTGTCTTCGTCGCCTCATCCTCGCCGCCTTGTTCTCCTTCCTATTCGAAATTGGAATTAGGTAATACGGGGCGCGGTGCAGTGCGCGACGTGAATACCTTGTTCGATGAATCCGGCGTGATAGTCGTGTATGCCGATGCCGCATTGGCCGCGCTGTTGCGCGATTTTCAGTGGCAGGAATTATTCTGGCAGCGGCGCGAACTGGTGCGGGCAACGATGGGGTTCTACCTGTTCGGCCATGGCCTGTATGAAAAGGCACTGCAACCCTATGTTGGCATGTCCGGGCAGGGGCTGCTGATCAAGGTCGAGCAGGCGTTTTTTAATTGGCCGTTGAAGCAGCAGTTGAAGCATCTGGACAGTCTGTTGGCTGATTATCTGGCTGCGCCGGAGCATTGCCGCAGCACCCGCGATCTTTCCCCCGTGCCTTTGCTCGGCATACCGGGCTGGGCGGCAGACAACGACTGTGCGGCGTATTACGACAACACCGCGTATTTTCGCCCCGGCAGACGCGAATAAGGAATTTCAACTCTATAGAGGTCGGCAGCTTTGGTATCATAGCGGCCTTGCGCAACACATCTTTCCCCGTATCTCAGACCACAGTAACCCCGAATGTTAAGCAAACTCAATTCCGTGCAACGCAAAGCCGTTACGCACCTCGACGGCCCTTTGCTGGTGCTGGCCGGTGCGGGCAGCGGCAAGACGCGCGTCATCACTCACAAGATCGCCTATCTGGTGAATGAATGCGGCTACGAGCCGCGCAACATCGCGGCGATCACCTTCACCAACAAGGCCGCCAACGAGATGCGCGCACGCGTCGGCGATTTGCTGAAGAACACCAACACCAAGGGCTTGGTGGTGAGCACATTCCATTCGCTGGGCATGCACATCCTGCGCGTCGAAGCCAGGCTGCTGGGCTACAAACCGCAGTTCTCGATCTTCGACAGCAGTGACACCTGGAAGATATACAGCGAATTGACCAACTCCGGCGACAAGCAGGAGATACGCGATCTGCAAACGCAGATTTCGAACTGGAAGTCGGCCTTTGTATCGCCGGAACAGGCGGCTGAGATCGCCGACAACGATGTAGCCAAAGTCCATGCGCGCATCTACTCGCGTTATCAGGAAACATTGCGTGCCTACCAGGCAGTGGATTTCGACGACCTGATCCACTTGCCGGTGGTGTTGTTCAAGCAGCACCCCGAAGCCTTGCTGCGCTGGCAATTGAAGCTACGCTATCTGCTGGTGGACGAATATCAGGACACCAACGACTGCCAATATCAGATGATCAAGCTGCTGGCCGACATGCGCGGTGCGCTGACCGTGGTGGGCGATGACGACCAGTCGATCTACGCCTGGCGCGGCGCCAGCATCGAGAACCTGCATAACCTGCGCAACGACTACCCCAAGTTGCGCGTCATCAAGCTGGAGCAGAACTATCGCTCCTCGCAGCGCATCCTCAAGGTGGCGAACCACCTGATCAACCACAACACCAAGGTGTTCGAGAAGAAGCTGTGGAGTGATCACGGCATCGGCGATGCTATCCGCATCTATGCCGCGCGCGACGACGAGCATGAGGCCGAGAGCGTGGTGATGAAACTGATGGCGCACAAGTTCGAGCATCGCACCAAATTTTCCGATTACGCGATCCTGTACCGCAGCAACCACCTGTCGCGCGCTTTCGAGGAACAGCTGCGCGCCCAGCGCGTGCCTTATACCGTCAGCGGCGGCACCTCGTTCTTCGACCGAGCCGAGATCAAGGACATCACCGCCTATTTGCGGCTGATCGCCAACCCGGACGACGACCCGGCCTTCATCCGCGCGATCACGACACCGAAACGCGGTATCGGCAACACCACGCTGGAGAAGCTCGGCAGCTACGCCGGGGAGCGCCACATCAGTCTGTTCGAAGCGGCATTCGAAGCACAGGTCGAGCATGAGTTGCAACCCCGCCAATACGAAGAGCTGATGCTGTTCTGCAACTTCATCAACCGCATCCAGGAACGTGCCGACAAGGATCCCTGCGCCGAGTTGCTGGACGAACTGTTGCGCGCGATCAATTACGAGACCTGGCTGTATGACTCGCACGATCAGCGCATGGCCGAGAGCAAGTGGAAGAACGTCGAAGACTTCATCGGCTGGCTCAAGCGCAAAGCCGAGGCAGATGAGAAGTCATTGCTCGAGATGGTGCAGACCGTCGCACTGATCAACATGCTGGAAGGCAAGGATCAGGAACCGGATGCCGTCTCACTGTCCACGTTGCATGCCGCCAAGGGTCTGGAATTCCCGCATGTGTTCATCATCGGCGCGGAAGAAGAGATCCTGCCGTTCCGCGACAGCGATGAAAAACAGATCGAGGAAGAGCGCCGCCTGATGTACGTCGGCATCACCCGCGCCGAGCGCAGCCTGCAGATCAGCTACTGCAACCGCCGCAAGCGCGGCAAGGACTGGCTGGCCTGCGAGCCGAGCCGCTTCCTGGATGAGATGCCCGAAGATGAATTGGTCTATGCGGGCGGCCACGCTGATGCGGTGGCTACCGTGACCAAAGACGAGGGTATGGACAAGCTGGCGAGACTGAAGGCGATGCTGAATAAGGCAGCCGTGGAATAACCGTCACCCATGCACGATATTACACAACCAACAGAATTAAGGCTGGCTGCATTGTTCTGGCTGGCCGAATGCAATGCCGCCTGCAAAGCAGCGGGGGTGCGCCAGTTGGCGCGAGCATGGTTGTCAGGCAAGGTTGGACTGGATACCGATGCCGCACTAACATCCGGGCAACCCATCCCCGGCCACCCGAGCAAGCCCGAACTGGTTGCGCCGCGTCTGGTCAAGCGCCGCTCGATGATCACGCCGCAAGGCCGTGCCATCCTGATCCATGCGCTGGCGCATATCGAGTTCAATGCGATCAATCTGGCGCTGGATGCGATCTGGCGATTCGCCGGCATGCCGGCAGCATATTATGCAGATTGGTTGCAAGTCGCGGGGGAGGAGGCGCTGCATTTCTCGTTGCTGGCCGAACACCTGCAAGGCCAGGGTTACGTTTATGGGGACTTTCCAGCGCATAACAGCTTATGGGAGATGGCCGCCAAGACGCAGCACGACATCCTCGCACGCATCGCGTTGGTGCCCCGGACCATGGAAGCGCGCGGACTGGATGTCGTACCATCGTTGCGCGACAAGCTTGCGCAGGCGGGCGATATGGCCGCTGCCGCGATCATGGATATCATCCTGCGCGATGAGATCGGTCATGTGTCCATAGGCAATCGTTGGTATGCCTATCTTTGCGAACAGCGCGGTCTGGAACCGGTCGCCACCTATGCTCAACTCGCCAGCGAATATGCCGCACCGGTATTGCGTGGCCCCTTTAATTTGGCAGCGCGCAAGGCCGCCGGATTCAGTGATGCGGAGTTGGCGGGGTTAACTGATCGCTGAACGAATTGCGCTCCGAAAATATGCGCGGGAACGTTCATTCGGGCGGTTTTTTTGCGAAATATACATCCGGGTTGAAATGAGTCACGGCCTTGGGCAGTGCGACCGCGAATCCGGAAATGAATGCGCCTGTCAAAACAGACTCAATCGAAATGATAGTGGGTAAAAATGACCAATAAACATTATCCATGGTAAATCCGCTATGTTTACCCGATGCCGTGATCAACCATCCGTTCACAAACGAAGCCAGCAGCATGGTCAGTGCGCCGGTAAAGTAACCATTCCACAGCACGAAACTGAAATAATTGGACTTGCCATAGCGATAAAATAGGCTTAAGCAAAGCCAGCTGGCCGCGATTGGCAGGATGACCATCACCAGTCCGATATTGCCCAATGCCAGCAAACTGGTTCCGCTGTTCAGCAGCGACACCATTAAAATCACGCTTAACATCAATGATGCGATTTGCCAGTCAAATATCAAAAAGCACAATGTCGCGCCGAGCGGATGCAGCTTCAATCCTTCGCGCACCCCGACCGGAAATAGCCACAGCACAGTCAGCCATAATGCCAGGCCGATCAACACGCTGAACTGTGCGTTGTTGCCCCAGAATCCACGCCACGGCGCAGTCCACGCGGCGCGCAGCAAGATGAACGCAAATAGGAAATTGCTTATCAAGAGTTCATCATGGCTAAAGATCTGTGCGTAAATTTCCATCGCTGAAGGATATGACTTATGAACGGTTGCGTTAATTTATGCAGGGGCCTGATCGTGCCAGCGAGGATAGTGAAAAAGATCAGATCCATGCAACAACTGTTTTGTTGTGCCGCATGTGACGTGGCACAATCGCTGCCTGCATAAACAATGATCCAGACCCCATGCTGAGTTACCGCCACGCCTTCCATGCCGGCAATCATGCCGATGTGCTGAAACACTTCGTCGAGGTGCAATTGTTGCGCTATCTGGCGCAGAAAGACAAGCCGTACTGGTACATCGATACTCATGCCGGAGCGGGTTGCTATTCCCTGGATAGCGGCTATGCCATGCAGAATGCGGAGTATGAGAGCGGTATTGCGCGGTTGTGGGCGCGCGACGACCTGCCCGCGTCATTGGCGGAGTATGTGGCGCTGGTGAAGCGCATCAATCCGGACGGACAGATGAAGCTGTATCCCGGCTCGCCGTTGGTCGCACTGGAATTGTTGCGTAAACAGGACAGAATGCGGCTGTTCGAACTGCACCCGACAGACAGTGAGATCTTGCAGGAGAACTTTGCCGGACATGGCAGCCGGGTGCTGATGCAGACCGCTGATGGCTTTGGCGCGCTGAAAGCCCTGTTGCCGCCGCCGCCGCGCCGCGCGCTGGTGTTGATCGATCCGCCTTATGAGGACAAGCAGGATTATCAGCGTGTGGTGTTGGCGCTGCGCGAAGGGCTGAAACGCTTTGCCGGCGGTGTTTATGCCGTGTGGTATCCGCAGTTGCAGCGCGCCGAAGCACGGCAGTTGCCGGAGCAACTCAAGCAACTGCCGGTGACAAGCTGGCTGCATGTCGCGCTCAGCGTACAGGCACCGAGTGAAGATGGTTTCGGCATGCGCGGCAGCGGCATGTTCATCCTCAATCCACCGTGGCTGTTGCATGGCGTGTTGCAGGAGGTGATGCCTTATCTGGTCAAAGTGCTGGGACAGAATGGCGAGGGCGGGTTCGTACTGGAGTTTGAAGAGAACGCATGAAACAATCACTTATGAGTTCCCATGGGCTTACATTTAAACAGGATTGCCGCCGATGCTCGCGTCTGGCTGGATTCCTCGACCAAGTTCGCAACGAGCATCCCGACTACCATGCCTTGCCGGTGAGTTCATTTGGTGCGACGTGCAGCAGGTTCTTGATCGTTGGATTGGCTCCGGGTATGCACGGCGCGAACCGCACCGGTCGGCCGTTCAGCGGCGATTTCGCGGGCAAGCTGCTGTATGGCTCGCTGCACAAGTATGGTTTCGCCAGCAGTGCCGATCCGTTGAACGAGGAGGGCGATGCCAATCCCGAGTTGAAACTGCAAAACTGCCGCATCACCAATGCGGTGCGCTGTCTTCCGCCGCAAAACAAGCCGGAACCCGCTGAAATCCGAAGCTGCAATGGTTATGTCGCCGAAGAATTGGCAGTGCTGCCCAAAGGTGGGGCAATATTGGCGCTCGGGACGATCGCCCATCAGGCGGTGTTGATGGCACTGCAGCTGCGCAAGAGCGAATTCGCCTTCGGGCATGGCGCGCGACACGCGCTGCCGGGCGGGCTGACGCTATTCGACAGCTATCATTGCAGCCGCTACAACACTCAGACCAAACGCCTGACCACGGCGATGTTCGAGGCGGTGATCGGCGACATTGCTCATCATCTCGTGCAGCCCCGATAATCGCGCTGCACCGGAATGATGGACTTATAGAGGTTCCCTTGAGCACCGAGAAATTCGACCCGCAACCGATACTGGCCAACCTGCCGCTGCTGCCGGGCGTGTATCGCTTTTTCGACGGCAAGGGCGAGGTGCTGTATGTCGGCAAGGCCAATCAGCTCAAGAAACGCGTCACATCCTACTTCCAGAAAACCAATGTTTCGCCGCGCATCCGTTTGATGGTGTCGCACATCGCGCGCATCGAAACCACCGTGACGCGGTCAGAAACCGAGGCGCTGTTACTCGAAAATAACTTAATAAAGTCATTAAGACCACGCTATAACATATTGTTTCGTGATGATAAGTCATATCCATATATCGTGCTGACCGGACATCTGTTCCCGCGCCTTGCTTACTTTCGCGGCACCCCCAACCGTCAGCATCAATACTTCGGCCCGTACCCGAATTCGTATGCGGCAAAGGAAAGCATGCAGCTGTTGCAGAAGATTTTCCGTATTCGCACCTGTGAAGACAGCGTGTTCAGTAATCGCACCCGGCCGTGCTTGCTGCACCAGATCCATCGCTGCACCGCGCCATGCGTGAAATTGATCTCCAGCGATGATTATCAGGCTGACATCCGCAATGCGGTGCTTTTGCTGCAAGGCAAGCATCAGGAGGTCGAACAGACGCTGCGCAAGGCGATGGAACAGGCGGCTGAAGGGCTGCACTATGAGCAGGCTGCCGCGTTGCGCGACCAGTTACGTGCCCTGCACACCGTGCAGCAAAAGCAGTTCGTCGAGTCCACCGGCGGGACAACCGATGCGGACATCATCGCGCTGGCGCAACAGGGCGGGTTGGTGTGTGTGAACCTCGCCATGGTGCGCGGCGGGCGGCATCTGGGCGACAAGAGCTTTTTTCCGGAACATGCCGAAGGCCTGTCGGCGGATGAGATCGTGCAAGCTTTCATCGCACAGCATTATCTGAGCCGTAGCGTGCCGCCGTTGCTGGTGCTGGATGCCAAGAGTGATTCCGAAAAACATTTGGCCGGGCACCCGGACGAAACGCTGGCGCAATTGCTCAGCGAACAGGCCGGGCACGCGGTGAAGATCAGCCAGGCTGCGAGCGGGGAGCGCAAGCAGTGGCTGGAAATGGCGCAGCGCAACGCGCTGCTGGCGCTGCAGCAACGGGCCATGCAGCAGGGCGGGCAGAAGCTGCGCCTGGACAAACTGCGCGAATTTCTGGATATGCCGGACCTGCAACGTATAGAGTGCTTCGACATCAGCCATACCATGGGCGAAGCGGCGCAGGCATCCTGCGTGGTATATGAGGATCTCGAGATGCGCACCAGCCAATATCGTCGCTACAACATCGCGGGCATCACACCCGGCGACGATTACGCGGCGATGCGCCAGGCGTTGATGCGCCGTTACCAGAAACTTGCCGAAGCCTGTCCTGAGCCCCGTCGAAGGGATGGTCAAAAGGAGGTGAGCGCCCGGCCTGACCTGATTTTGATCGACGGAGGTCTGGGCCAATTGCACATCGCGATGGATGTGATGCATGAACTGGGCTTGAATGACTTGGCGCTGGTGGGAGTCGCCAAGGGCATAGAGCGCAAGGCCGGTTTGGAACAACTGATCTTTCCCGACGGCACTGCAAAACAGTTACGCAGCGACGATCCTGCGCTGCACCTGATCCAGCAGATCCGCGACGAGGCGCACCGCTTCGCCATCACCGGACATCGTGCCAAGCGCGGCAAAGCGCGCACCGCATCCAGCCTCGAAGAGATCAGCGGGGTAGGGGACAAGCGGCGGCGCAGCCTGCTGACCCATTTCGGCGGGCTGCGTGCGGTGGCGCAAGCCAGCGTGGAACAACTGAGCCAAGTGGAGGGTATCAGTAAATCGCTTGCTGAAGCGATTTACCAGCAACTCCATTAAGAGATATCCAATAATTTTGTTGCTGAAAAGATTTATCAGCAGCTACACTAGGGAACCCTTTGAATAAGCTGATCATGCCGTTTAACATTCCCAATTTGCTCACTTGGTTTAGAATCCTGCTGATTCCGGTATTCGTGTCGGTCTTTTATCTGTCGGACAACACACTTAGTCCACACTTCAAGAATCTGCTAGCCACCGCTGTGTTTTTGCTGGGAGCGATCACTGATTGGCTGGATGGTTACCTGGCGCGCAGATTGAACCAGTACTCCGCATTCGGCGCGTTTCTTGACCCTGTGGCCGACAAGTTGATGGTGGCTGCCGCGTTGATCGTGCTGGTCAAATTGGGTCGTGCCGACGCAATCATCGCCTTTATCATCATCGGGCGTGAGATCACCATTTCCGCACTGCGCGAGTGGATGGCCAAGCTTGGCGAAAGCAAAAGTGTCGCAGTCTCCATGATGGGCAAGATCAAAACGACTTTCCAGATGATTGCGATAATCATGCTGCTGTATCACGAACGCTTGCTCTGGATCAATTTTCAGTTGATCGGCTCGTGGCTGCTGGATCTTGCCGCACTGCTGACTTTGTGGTCGATGGGCTATTACCTGACGCTGGCCTCACCCAAATTAAAAAAACATCTAAACTAAATTGATTTTCAAAGCTGCGTCTGTATAATGCGCAGCCTTCGGGGTGTAGCGTAGCCTGGTAGCGCGCCTGCTTTGGGAGCAGGATGTCGGGAGTTCGAATCTCTCCACCCCGACCAGGTTTGGTAAGCATTCAAAAGTGTTAAATAGTCGAACAAGTAATGTGCCCGTAGCTCAACCGGATAGAGCACCAGCCTTCTAAGCTGGGGGTTGCAGGTTCGATTCCTGTCGGGCACACCAGTGTCTGTCAGAAAAGATCAATGGTGGCTGTAGCTCAGTTGGTAGAGTCCCGGATTGTGATTCCGGTTGTCGTGGGTTCGAGCCCCATCAGTCACCCCAACATTCACGACGATTCCGGCAACAGGCTGTCTCACACAGCGCATTACCCAGAAACGGCGCAAATACAATATAAATAAAAAGGGGGGGACTTAAGGTCTCCCCCTTTTTATTTATAACAGTGCCTCTGCGTTCCGCTTCTTACCATGAGGCTGCCAGCATGAAAGTGGTCAACTGGTTACCCATGGACTGAGGGGTGTCGTACAAACTACCGCTGTAAAAGCTGTGATTCAAGTGAAACTCGATGTTCTGGGCCATGTTATACACGGCAGTCAGCGTGAATGCGTTGTCGCTTTGGTTGTCACCAGCGACTGCAGTGTAGGGGGTCGGTAATGTGGGATCACTATTTTTGCCACCGCTATTGGCGCTACGAAACGCTGCGCCGAAATGCAGTGTGTTCGGTATCACGCTGTACTCTGCACCTATGGTCCAGGCTTTGCGCTCATTGACGCGATACATTGCAGGCTCAGCCGGACCGGCATGACTTTCTCCCGCATTGCCGACGTTGAGTATATTCGGCCGGGAGGCGTTACCGCCGGGGGACTTTGCCCAGGTAGCGTACACAGCCAGATCATGGCCGTCGAGCTGGCCAGAAGCCTGGAAGTCAAGCGCGTCGGCGCGTGTATCTACCGGCACTAGTGCTGGTGTCGCCAGCGTAAGCGAATCAGATGCATAGTTGGAGCCGCGCCAGAATTGGGCGCCAAATTGTAGCGTCCAATCACCCTTGGTTGGGGTAGTCACAATCGGGGTGGCGGCAATCCGCAGGTAACTGGAGCGCAATGTCTGGGCTGCACCTTTGCGTGCCATCAGGGCGGGGGCCCAGCGGCTGTAGTTGATATAACCGTTGTCGTTTTGCGCCACGACCGCCACGCCGGTGGCGGCTGTATCAGTGCCTATGTATTGCTGGGCTGAAATTTCCTTGCGGTGTTCTGCCCAGCGGATATTCCGCACCGCTCCGGTGCTGGATTGCTCGTAGCCATAGCTTGCGCCCTGTTCGTTGGTCATGAACGGGATCACGGAAAATTTGGCATCTGCTATGTATACCGCGGCAGGCAATTTGAAAGTGGAATCCAACTGGGTGGAGGAGACATGGGCTTCAAAGAAAAAGCCTATGGTTTCTGCTATCCGGCCGCCGAAGAACAGGTTGAGTTCATCCGGTACTTGCCACTGGCCGCTGTTGGTTGAATCTCCGGGAATAACATCCGTATTCGCACCATTGGACTTTTGGTAGCGTGCCTTCAACAGCATCGATGCATTCAGGGTGTCCGGAATGGACAGGCGTTCGCCTTCCACTTTGCCTTGTGTGCCCATCATCGGATAGCCGCCAGCCTTGAAGGCCTGGCCGAAACCGTTCAGGATGGGAGCGTGTTGCGAGTGGCAGGCATTGCAGGTCATGCTGACTTGCCGGGAAAACGAGGGAATGGCGGAAGCTTCCTGTGTAATTGCTGCTGCCAGCACACCCACCAGAGACAAAAGGACTTTTTTCATTGTGCGTTCCATTTGAGTGACAGTCTTGAGCTTGATATGACTTTACTCGACATAAGCAATATACCTCTTTGTATCACTGAATTTGGACTCTATAGCAGCGTGATGGGACTGTCAAAGATTTGTGAGTGACATTTGGTCTGCCGTGAATGATTGGAAATCATGCTTGGAAGCATGAAAGAATTTTGGTTCGTTTTGCGCTCAGGGTGGATGATTTAACCTCATTCCCGCAACGCGTTACCACACGGCAAATTTCGCAGAACTGCAATTGCAGGGTAAGTTGAGAATTTACGATGACGAGGATAACAAGTTTGGCAAAGCTGCATGTTGCTGATGCCCGAGAGGGCCCCGACTGCGACTGGCAATCCGTCGCATCACCCCGCAAAACGAGCAGCTATTGTTCCGGAAATTGTTCCGCCTTGGCGCCCCTTTAAATACGCATAATGTATATTATGTAAAATCACAATAATTAAAGTCATCTCTAAAAACCTGTAATAATATACTGATATTTAAAAGTAATTAGTCACGATGCTTAATGAAGAAATCTGGCCAGCGCAATGTTCAGGATGCTTCGTTGATTACCCGACTACGGCCGCTTTCAGCTGAAATTTTTGCCAATGCCCGAGTTTGCTTGGGAAGAACCTGATCCCAGGTAAATCGCCACTCCCAATTACCATCCTGCTGACCGGGAAGATTCATCCGATCGACACCGGAAAGTCCGAGCACGTCCTGCATCGAAATGATGACCGTATTGGCTTCCGAATTGGAAATGGCAATGATCATGTCCCATTGAATCTGCAGCCCGTCGGATCCAAGGTACTTCCGGGCAAAGTTCTTCTCCCCGGGTGTAGCCGTGTTCCACCAACCGATGCTCGTGTCATTGTCGTGGGTGCCGGTATAGGCAACCGAGTTTGGCACATAGTGGTGCGGTAAAAAATAGTGGCTGTCATCCTCGCCGAATGCAAACTGCAGGATACGCATTCCCGGCAAATTGAATCTTTCGCGAAGTTCCACCACGTCAGGCGTGATCACGCCCAAGTCTTCGGCAATGATGGGCAGATTTCCCAGCGCATTCTCAAATGCTTCGAACAATTTTGCGCCGGGGCCCGGCATCCACCGGCCATCGATAGCTGTGGCGGCATGGGCGGGGATTTCCCAGTAACCGGCAAAACCCCGGAAATGATCGATGCGAACGAGGTCGAAAAGCTGCAGCGCATGACGCATCCGCGCGATCCACCATGAAAAACCGGTCTTTTCGTGGACATCCCATCGGTACAGCGGATTTCCCCAAAGCTGACCGGTATTGCTGAAATAGTCAGGGGGCACGCCGGCAACGACTGTCGGGCGCCCATTTTCATCCAATTCGAAAAGTTCCTGGTGCGCCCAAACATCGGCACTTTGATAGGCGACAAAGATCGGAACATCACCAATGATGCGAACCCCCCGTTCGTTCGCATATTGTTTCAATCGCGACCATTGACGGGCAAAACACCATTGGCAGAATTTCCAGAAACCGATATCTTCAGCACTGACCTCAGTCACGCACTGGAGCGACTGCGGATTTCTGGTGGCAAGCTCAACTGGCCAGTGACGCCACTCACAGCCGTTTAGACGCAAATCTAGTGTCATGAATAATGCATAGTCGTCGAGCCATGCGCTCTCGGATTTGCAGAATTCATCATATTCGGCAGCATTGTTGCGTCTGTCGAAAAAGGCCTTGGCAGCGCGGCGCAATCTTTCCAGTCGAAATGGGTATAGCGCTGCGAAATTTACCCGATCAGGCCGAAATTCCGGGTGGGGCCTCAAGTCTTCATCTGCCAGCCAACCCTGACCGGCCAATTCTGCGAGGTCAATAAGCAAAATACTGCCGGCAAAGGCAGAACTGCTCATGTATGGTGAGTTTCCCGGGCCTGTCTCCCCTAGCGGCAGCATCTGCCAATAGGTCTGACCGGAAGTTACCAGCCAGTCGACGAACCGAAATGCATCGGAGCCCAGGTCGCCCGCACCGAGTGGGCCCGGAAGAGAGGTTGGGTGGAGCAAGATGCCACTGGTCCGTTCAGTTAACATAAGCGCGTTTGATTGGTTGGCAGAGTCTCGGTATTTGGGCAGCAGTCTATTCGGAAGCGCGCCGCATCGCACCGCCCGCCTCCGGATGCCCCCCGCCTTGGCTGACCGGCTCGGAAAGGCTTATCGGCGGGTTTAATTTCAGCAATCTGTACAACTCGGTGAGATTATGCCGGAACAATCGGTCGAAGCTGGCGACCGAGTGGGATGGATTGTAATCGCCAAACCACCAGAACCAATCGGAGCTTTCGCAAGAACAAAGCTGCTTCTCGGCGGCCTCTTGCTCGGCCGGGCTCAGTCGCCCGCTGGACATGACCAAATCGAAACTTTGCTTTGCCACGCACAACAGATCCCAGGCGCGATTCTTGTCCTTGGAGCCGATCCAGGTCGAGAAATTTCCATACACCCAACTGCCCGCCACGATGCCCGGCAAGCCGCGAATTTTGGCACTGAAAGTCTCTGGCGCGCCCGTCTTCAGATAGTCGCTGTAGGTGACTGTACGAATATCAGAGTGTGCCTCAAATTCGGCGTAGAGTTCGTCAAGAAAGTAAAAACCGTTGTACGGGTAATATTCCCAGGCGTTTTCACCATCCAGAATGACGCTGACAACAGGTGTTTCACCCACCGGCGACTGTTCGGCGACTACTTCGATCTGATCGACGAAATGCCGCGCCGCGTCCTTGCCGTGCCAGCGCGAATATTCGAAACCGATCAAATCGGACAAGCGGTCGTCACGGAAAAAGCAGTTCAAACCCTCCGCCCCCTTTTCCAGCCGGTAGGGTCGGTATAGGTATTGCGCCCGCTTCGGCACAGGATGGAGAGTGTGGCGCAGGCTATTGACCAATACGCCCTCCCCGCTCGCTACCCAACGGCAGCCCTCGGCCGCAAAAACTTGCAGTGTTTCTGTTGAAATTGATCCTTCGGCCGGCCACATCCCTTGTGGTTCGGTGCCAAAACGTTCGCGGTGGCTGTTCTTTGCACGCTGAATGTGCGCGACCACGCGTTGGCGTCCTTTGGGGTAATGCGGGGATTCCGGCAAAGGGGCATCCGGCATCGCTTCTTTGGCGCTGGCAAAATCGATCAGCAAGGGTGCGAGCGGATGGTAGTGTGGCGTGGCGGATATCTCGATTTGTCCGGCTTCGGCCAGCTTGCGATAGCGCGGAATGATGCCTGCGACCAATTCACCGATGAGTTCGAGCAATTGCTTGCGGTCTTCATTGTTGAAGCCCTCAGCCTTGCTCATCAAGCGTACCACCAGCGCGTGCTCGCGGCGCACACTCTCCCCGCACCAGACCAGGTGATACCAGGTCAGCAGGTCGGCAATATACTGTCCGGACAGATAGGTCAGCGCGATGTCCCCATCAGTTTGCAAAAGAGTGAACAATTCCAGCAGGCGTTTGTAGGCCGGATAAGGAGTGATCATTTTGGTGTGATTGCTGCGAAAACAGGCATCAAGCGCCAACTGCCGCTGTTCAACAGACAGCTCACCGATGTTCTCATGCGCCAGCAGACGCAACAATGGGTCGCGCAACCGCCCGGTGGCAAACTGGTCCGTATAGTCTTCCAATTGATCCAGCAGGATAGGAACGAAATTCACCACGGCGCGCACCTTGGGGTGTCGCTCAAGGTGATACGCCATGTCGGTGTAGTCCTTGATGGCGTGCAAATAAGTCCACGGCAACACGAAATCGCCGCTGGAATAATCGCGGTAATCCGGCTGGTGCATGTGCCAGAGGAAAACCAAATCAACGGATTTTTTCATATTAGGAAATCCAGCCGCTCAGTGGCAGCTGGAATTTAAATCAACGGATTTTATGTACCGATTGACCGAGCATTTCCGGGGTGATGAGCGTTATGCCATTCGCACTGACATGGAAACGCTTGCGATCCTCCTCCGGATTGACCCCGACCACCAAACCCTCCGGGATCCTGCAGCTCTTGTCGATGATGACACGCTTCAGCGTGACATTGCGGCACACGTCCACGTTGGGCAATAATGCCGAGTCTTCGATGTTGCAATGGCTGTCCACACGCACGTCGGAAAACAGCAGCGAGCGGCGCACTGTTGAACCGCTGATGATGCACCCGCCGGAAACCAGCGAATCGATTGCCATGCCGCGGCGATCCTCGTCATCGAAGACAAATTTGGCAGGAGGCAGTTGTTCCTGGTGCGTCCAGATCGGCCACTCCTGGTCATACATGTTCAAATCGGGGATGACCTTGGTCAGCTCCATGTTGGCCTCCCAGTAGGAATCGATGGTTCCCACATCGCGCCAATAGGGCACTTGATCTTCTCCAAAACCCACGCAGCTTTGCTCGAAACTTTGCGCGAACACGCGATATTTCCCCACCATATACGGAATCAAATCCTTGCCGAAATCGTGGCTGGAATGTTTGTTATCGGCATCGCGGATCAACTGTTCGAAAAGAAATTTGGTATTGAACACATAGATGCCCATGCTGGCCAGCGACTTGTCGGGATTGCCTGGAATCGATGCCGGGTTGGCGGGCTTCTCGGCGAATTCGATGACCCTCGAATTCTCATCCACGCCCATCACGCCAAAAGCAGTAGCCTCGGATCTGGGCACCTCCAGACAAGCCACCGTCATATCGGCTTTATTCTCGACATGGAAGGCGAGCAACTTGCCGTAATCCATTTTGTAAACATGATCGCCGGCCAGTATCAGCACAAAATCAGGATTGGCCTCGCGCATAATATCGAGATTCTGGTATACCGCATCGGCAGTTCCCTGGTACCAGTGGTCTTCGCTGACACGCTGCTGCGCGGGCAGCAAGTCGATATACTCGCCGAACTGACCGTTCAGGAACGACCAGCCGCGCTGGATGTGCTGGATCAGGCTGTGCGATTTGTATTGCGTTGCGACGCCGATGCGCCGTATACCGGAATTGACGCAGTTGGATAAGACGAAATCGATGATGCGGAACTTGCCGCCGAACGGAACCGCCGGCTTGGCTCGCCAATCGGTCAACTGGTGCAGACGGCTGCCGCGCCCCCCAGCCAGGACCATCGCATAGGTGTTTTTGGTGATTCTGCTGACAAAGCGCGGCTCGGGATCAACTGTGGAGACCTGATATTTTTTTTGCAGATAACCCAACTCGGCATTCATTTTAATTTCTCCCGATTTACCATATTTAGCTTGGTCATTATCGTTTACAATCGCCCCACTAGACAAGAAAAATGAGGAAACAAGGTGAAAACGCTGATGGAATCGCTGCTGCAAGCCCGTCTTTATGACCCTTTTGCACTGCTGGGTCCGCATCGTGTGGGTGATGAATGGGTCGTCAGGGTATATGAACCGAATGCATCGGATGTCGATCTGCTGATCGATGACCAGCCTGCAAAGTTGACGCGTGTCCACCCGTCCGGCGTATTTGAATGGCGGGACAAAAACGAACCCGCCCACCCTTACCGGCTGCGCATGCATTATGGCGACGTGACGCACGATATCTTCGACCCGTACCAATTCCCCCCGCACCTTTCACAACAGGATTTATATTTGTTCGGCGAGGGCAGGCTGCGTCAGGGCTACCGCATGCTCGGTTCACATGCCATCGAGATCGACGGTGTAAAGGGCGTGCGCTTTGCCGTGTGGGCGCCGAATGCCGAACGCATCAGCGTGATAGGCGAATTCAACAACTGGGACGGCCGTATGCATCCGATGCGTTCGCACGGTTCCAGTGGAGTATGGGAGCTGTTCATTCCCGAGACCAGGCAACACGCGCTGTACCGCTATGAAATCCGCAACCGCGCCACCGGGCAATTGCTGCCCAAGTCCGATCCATATGCGCAAGGTTACGAGTTGCGGCCGGGTACTGCGGCGCTGGCCTCGCCCGCCAATGAACACCGCTGGCAGGATGCCGAATGGATGAAGCAGCGCGGTGAGTGGGACTGGCTGCATGGCGCGATCAACATTTATGAGATCCATGCAGGCTCATGGAAACGCCACCCTGACGGCCGCTTCTACACCTATAGCGAATTGGCCACCGACCTTGTGCCTTACGTCAAAGGCATGGGCTACACGCATATCGAACTGATGCCGGTCTCCGAACATCCGTTGGATGAATCGTGGGGCTACCAAGCCACCGGCTATTTTGCGCCGACCAGCCGCTTCGGATCGCCGGACGAATTGCGCCATCTCATCGACACATGCCACCAAGCCGGTATCGGCGTTATTCTCGATTGGGTGCCGGCGCATTTCCCGCAGGATAGCTGGGCGCTGGCAAAATTTGACGGCACTGCGCTGTATGAGCATCAGGATCCGCGCCTTGGCTTCCATCAGGATTGGGGCACGCACATCTTCAATTATGGCCGCAACGAAGTGAGAAGCTTCCTGATGTCCAGCGCGCATTTCTGGTTGTCCGAATTCCACTTCGACGGGCTGCGCGTGGATGCGGTGGCCTCGATGCTGTACCTGGACTATTCGCGCAAGGCCGGCCAATGGATACCTAACAAGTACGGCGGTCGCGAGAATCTCGAAGCGGTGGATTTCCTGCGCGAGATGAACATCATGGTGCATGACGAGTTCCCCGGCGCGCTGACCATGGCGGAGGAATCCACCGCCTGGCCGGGTGTGTCGCGCCCGGTCTACCTGGGCGGGTTGGGATTTTCGATCAAGTGGAACATGGGCTGGATGAACGACACGCTCAGCTATTTCCACCACGAGCCGGTGCATCGCCGCTATCACCACAATGAACTCACCTTCGGCCAGCTTTACGCTTATACCGAAAACTTCGTGCTGCCGTTCTCGCACGATGAAGTGGTGCACGGCAAGGGTTCGCTGTTGTCCAAGATGCCCGGCGATGCCTGGCAGAAATTCGCCAACCTGCGTTTGCTGCTGACTTACCAGATGACCAGTCCGGGTAAGAAGCTCAATTTCATGGGCAACGAGATCGCCCAGGGACGCGAGTGGCAGTCCAAATGGGAACTGGAGTGGTGGCAGCTCGGCCAGGAATATCATCGCGGCATGCAGAATCTGACCCATGATCTCAACCAACTTTATCGCAAACTGTCCGCGCTGCACGATCTGGACTTTCAGCACGAGGGTTTTGATTGGATCGATTGCAACGATGCGGAAAAATCCGTGCTGTCCTACCAGCGTCGGGCGCGCGACGGCTCCAGCGCCATCATCGCGCTGAACCTGACACCCGTGCCCCGCAACCACTATCGCATCGGTTTGCCGATGAAGGCACAGTATCGCGAAGTGCTGAACAGCGATTCGCAGTATTACGCCGGCAGCAACATCGGGAATGCCGGATTGATCGATGCGGAAGCGATGCCCTGGATGGGACTGCCCTACTCCGCGGAGATTTCTTTGCCGCCGTTGGCGGGAATAATTCTCGTACCAGAGACAAAACCGTAGGTGCAATTCATGAATTGCCCGTTTCGGTAGGGGCGATTCATGATTCGCCGCTACAAACCGCTCTATCGTTGATTTGAACCAACCATCATGTCAAAACTGATCGAATCTCCTGCATGGCAAGCTCTCAACGCACATTACGCGGCCATCGAACCACGCCAGATGCGCCAGATGTTTCAGGACGACCCGAAGCGCTTCGCTAGATTCTCGGTGCAACTCGGCACCCTGTTTTTCGATTACTCCAAGAACCGCATCAGCGAAGAAACGATCAAGCTGCTGGTCGCCCTCGCCAATCAGGCCGGGCTGCCCGCCAATATCGAGCGCATGTTCAGCGGCGAAAAGATCAACTCCACCGAGCAGCGTGCCGCGCTGCACACCGCATTGCGCAACCGTTCCGGGCTACCCGTTCATGTAGCCGGCAAGGACGTGATGCCGGATGTGCAGCGCGTGCTGGGACTGATGCGTCGCTTCTCCGAAGCGGTGCGCAGCGGCGAACATCTCGGGCACACTGGCAAGGCTATCCGCGACATCGTCAACATCGGTATCGGCGGCTCCGACCTCGGCCCGCTGATGGTGTGCGAAGCGCTCAAGCCTTACGGCAACGAGAATCTGCGCGCGCATTTCGTTTCCAACATCGACGGCTCGCACCTGACTGAGACGCTAAAAAAACTGGATGCAGAAACCACGCTGTTCATCGTCAGCTCCAAGACCTTCACCACACAGGAGACCCTGACCAACGCCCGCTCGGCACGCGAGTGGCTGGTCGATGTCCTTGACGATGAGCAGGCCGTGGCTAAACATTTCGCCGCCGTTTCGACCAACCTTGAGGCAACCGCCCAATTCGGCATCAATCCGAAAAACGTGTTCGAGTTCTGGGATTGGGTCGGCGGACGCTATTCGCTGTGGTCCGCGATCGGCCTGCCCATCGCGCTGTTCGTCGGCATGGACAAGTTCGAGGAACTGCTGGGCGGTGCTTACGCGATGGACGAACACTTCCGCAGCGCGCCGCTGGACAAGAACATCCCGGTGCTGATGGGCATGCTCGGCATCTGGTATGGCAACTTCTTCGGCGCAGGCTCCAATGCGGTGTTCCCCTACGACCAGTATCTGCACCGCTTCCCCGCCTATCTGCAGCAACTTGACATGGAGAGCAACGGCAAGGGCGTGGACCGCGACGGCAACGCGGTGGATTACGATACCGGTATGGTGGTGTGGGGCGAACCCGGCACCAACGGCCAGCACGCTTTTTACCAGCTCATCCACCAAGGCACGCGCATGATACCGGCGGATTTCCTGGCTCCCCTGCACAGCCACAATCCGCTCGGAGAGCATCACGCCATCCTGCTCGCCAACTGTTTCGCGCAGACCGAAGCGTTGATGGTCGGCAAGACCGCAGAAGAAGCGCGCGCCGAACTGGAAGCGCAAGGCTTGCATGGCAAGGCACTGGAAGCCCTGCTGCCGCACAAAGTCTTTACCGGTAACAAACCGACCAACACCCTGCTGTTCGACCGGCTCGACCCGCACACGCTGGGCATGCTGATCGCTTTGTACGAGCACAAGGTGTTCGTGCAAAGCGTGGTGTGGAACATCAACCCGTTCGACCAATGGGGAGTGGAGCTCGGCAAACAGCTGGCGGGGAAGATCCTGCCGGAACTGCGCGATGCGGCTTCCACCTCAAGGCATGATGCCTCCACCAGCGGGTTGATCGATTACTTCCACCGGCACCGTTAGGTCTCGAATCATCTCTACCCAAGCCGCACAAATCCTGCGCTCCGTGTTTGGCTATGCTGCATTTCGCGGTGAGCAGCAAGCGGTGGTCGATCACGTTGCCGCGGGTGGCGATGCGCTGGTGCTGATGCCAACCGGCGCTGGAAAATCACTGTGTTATCAGATCCCCTCCCTGCTGCGTTCCGGTGTCGGTATCGTGGTGTCGCCGCTGATCGCGCTGATGCAGGACCAAGTGGATGCGCTACGCCAGCTTGGCGTGAGAGCCGCCTTTCTCAATTCCAGTATCGATGCCGATGCCGTGCGTGAAGTGCAAGGACGCTTGTTGCGCGGCGAGCTCGACCTGCTCTATGTCGCCCCGGAGCGTCTGGTGATGCCAAGTTTTTTGGCTCTGCTCGATCAGTTGCACGCCCCCTCCTCTCTCTTGCCGGGAGGGGGCAGAAAAGCCAATGCCCCCGGCATAGCCCTGTTCGCCATTGACGAGGCCCATTGTGTCTCGCAATGGGGCCATGATTTCCGTCCCGAATACCGCGCGCTGACAATATTGCACGAGCGTTTCCCCGGCGTGCCGCGCATCGCGCTCACCGCGACAGCCGATGCGCCGACGCGTGCCGAGATCGTCGAACGGCTGGCACTGGAACAGGCGCGCCAGTTTGTCTCCAGTTTCGACCGCCCGAATATCCGCTATCGCGTTACACAAAAAAATAATGTGCGCAATCAGTTACAGGCGTTTCTTGAAGTCGAACATCAAAATGATGCCGGCATCGTTTATTGCCTGTCGCGCAAGAAAGTCGAAGAAACTGCCGCCTGGTTGAATGAGCGCGGCTGGGATGCACTGCCCTACCATGCCAAGCTTGATGCCGAGACGCGCAGAAACAATCAGAACCGTTTCCTGCGCGAAGAAGGCGTGGTGATGGTGGCGACCGTGGCATTCGGCATGGGCATAGACAAACCCAACGTGCGCTTCGTCGCGCATCTCGACCTGCCGAAAAGCATGGAGGGCTACTATCAGGAAACCGGCCGTGCCGGGCGCGACGGCCTGCCCGCCAACGCCTGGCTGGCCTACGGTCTGGGCGATGTGGTGTCGATGCGCCAGATGATAGACAACGGCGAGGCCACTGAAGAACGCAAGCGGCTGGAACGGCAAAAGCTGGATGCGCTGCTCGGCTACTGCGAATCCACGACCTGTCGCCATCAGACCGTGCTGCGCTATTTCGGCGAGGAACATCCGGGCCATTGCGGCGAGTGCGACAATTGCCTGGAGCCGGTGGACACATGGGATGCGACCCTGGCCGCGCAGATGGCGCTGTCCTGTGTATACCGCACCGGACAACGCTTCGGCGCCGGACACTTGAGCGACGTGCTGATCGGCAAGGCCACCGAGCGGGTCGAGAAATTCAACCACCATACGCTTTCTACCTTCGGCATCGGCAAGGAACTGAGTGCCACACAGTGGAGCAGCGTGTACCGCCAACTGGTGGCCAGCGGCATATTGGAAGCCGACATCGAAGCATACGGCGGGCTGAAACTCAGCGCAGCAGCGCGCCCGATACTGCGCGGCGAACAATCCGTTTGGCTGCGCCGCGAAGCCGCCCCCGTTAAGCGCAAAGCACAGCGCGCCGAGCGTATTACCAAATCGAGAGAACCGTTTGCCGGCGCGAATGGCGACCCATTGTGGCTGGCGCTCAAAGCCAAGCGCATGGAACTCGCCCGCGAACAAGGCGTTCCCCCTTACGTCATCTTTCACGACAGCACCTTGATGGAAATCCTCAACCAGCGTCCGACTTCACTGGACGAAATGGCGCAGGTCAGCGGAGTCGGGCAGGCCAAGCTGGCGCGCTATGGCGATGAGTTTTTGAGTGTGCTGAAAGGATTGGTGTCGAAGAACTGACGAATGCTCAGTAGGGCTTGTTGCCTACCCAGTTCCCTGCCGGCTGGTATTGGCACACCCACACTTGCGTCTGGATGTCTTCGCACACCGCTTTGGCGCAGCCGACTGACGTGGTGGTATGCCAGACAATCTGCGTGTAGTGTCCGCACATCTTGCCCGGCGTGCAGCTATTGCTTGCGTAGTCGTAATCCGCCTTCTCGCCGCCCCAACTATCCACCACTTGTTCCGGCGATATATTTTGCAACTCCTTGCGGCCATCGGACCAGTTCATCGCGCTGCCCCAGTAAAGATTTTCACCGTATTTCCCGTCCGGTTTGCTGTGCCGCATCTGGCAATGGTTGGTCTGCATCAGGTTATCTGCCCATGCCTGGGCAGAAACTGCCAGCGTTGCCGAATAACGGAGCTTTTCCTTTATCCCTGCTTTGGCACGCCATTTGTTGTGCACAACGATGAATGCTTCGGGATCAAAGTCGCCGGCGTATGCGGGGAAAGTTGCCAGTGCGGCAATGAACAGGATTGTGGCAGTTTTATGTTGCATGGCTCCTGGAGATTGAATGCCCGGCTAGTGCCCCAACACCTTGAGATACACCGCGCGATAAGCCTTGGCACTACTCTCCCAACTGAGATCCTTGGCCATGCAGTTCTTGCACAGGGCTTTCCATTTGTTCCGTGCGTGGTAGAGATCGGCGGCGCGGCGTATCGTGGCGAGCAGGTTGTCGGCCGTCATGCCGTCGAACATGAAGCCACTGGCCGTACCGTCCCTGAGTGTCGCGGCGGTGCAATCCACTACTGAATCCGCAAGGCCGCCGGTGGCGTGCACGATGGGCGGAGTACCGTAGCGCTGGCTGTAGAACTGGTTCAGTCCGCAGGGTTCGAAGCGCGACGGCATGACAAACATATCCGCCCCGGCTTCAATCTGGTGCGAGAGTTCCTCGCTGAAACCGATATGCACGCCGATCTTGCCGGGGAAGAGATGCGACAAGTCTCGCGCGGTCTTTTGCATCTGTGCATCACCGCTGCCCAGCATGGCCAGTTGCACCGGTAATCCGGTCAGCAGCGGCGCGATCTCCAGCAGCAGATCCAGCCCTTTCTGCTCGGTGAAACGGCTGACCACACCGAGCAGCGGCACATCCGGTTCAAGATTCAAGCCGAATCTGCTTTGCAGAGACTCCTTGTTGGCGGCCTTGCCGGACATATGAGCGCTGCTGTACTGCTTGGCGAGATACGGGTCACTAGCCGGATCCCATTCATCGGTATCGATACCGTTGAGGATGCCGGTCAGATCATCATGGCGCGTGGTCAGCAAGCCCTGCATGCCGGAACCGAGTACTTCTTGCTGGATCTCCTTGGCATAGTTGGGGCTGACAGTAGTGATGTGGTCGGCATAGAACAAGCCGGCTTTGAGGAACGACATGCTGCCGTGGAACTCCACGCCATCGATGCTGAAGCTGGATGCCGGCAAGTCCAATTCCTGCACCGTGGTCGCAGCAAAGATGCCCTGGAAAGCCAGGTTGTGGATGGTGATCACGCTCGGAACCCCGCCCTGCGCGAAATGCAGATAGGCAGGCGTCAAGCCGGTCTGCCAGTCATTGCAATGCACCAGATCGGGATGCCAGGCCAGCGGTGATGCATTGCTGCCCAGCAACGCAGCCACTTTGGACAGCATGCCGAAGCGGTGTGCATTGTCCACCCAGTCTTTACCGGCAGCATTCTGATAGGGGCTGCCCTCGCGCTGGAAAAGGGGCGGGCAGTCGAGCACATAAAGCGGCACCCGATTCGGCATCACTCCGGACAAAAGTCTTGCGGCCGGGTAACCCGGCAGGACATCGAATTCCGCCTCGACCTGGTGCTGTGCCAGTTGCGCGATAACCTGGTTATATCCCGGCACCAGCACACGCACATCCACACCGATGGCGCGCAAGGCAGCAGGCAGCGCTCCGCTGACATCGGCCAAACCACCCGTCTTGATCAGCGGGGCGGCCTCGGATGTCGCAAACAGGACTTTTAATTGGGCCATCTGTTATTCCATTTTCCAAACAATAGTGAAATATTGCAGGGGCGCGACAAATTGCGCCCCTATCGAATTATTGGACCCTTTAACCCAGATAATCCATTAAGGCCACGAACCCACTGTAGGAGCGAGCTTGCTCGCGAATAACTTCGCCAGCAAGCTGGCTCCTACGATAGGGAAAGCCTCAAATGGACAATCCTGGTTTAAACAGAATTACAGCCAGCGCATCATGCCCAGTTCAAACGGATGTGTCAGCATCTCTTGGGAAGGGTAGGCGCGTATATGATATTCAAGCTTGCCACAATGTTCCGGCTTCACATCGGCGGCGAATACATGTTCACCCGCGTCGGTCATCATACCGGTGGCCACAAAAGGGTAACGTAGCGAGTTCTTCATCTCCTCCCGCTTGGTGAAAAAACCCAGCAACATCTCAACATTCACGTCGTTGGGTTTAAGGCCATTCAGCTTGACCCCCACTTCGAAGCGCAGACTTGCGCCAAAGTTGATTTCCTGCTGTTCGGCATCCAGGCGACGCAACTCTACACCCGGCCAGGCGTGGCGAACACGCGCTTTCCAGTCGGCGACTATGTGCGAATTTTCATACTGGCTTTGCTTATACAAGCGGTGTTGCCGGCTGGCCGGCAAGTAACACTTGGCCAGGTACTCCCCCACCATGCGCTTGGAGTTGAAGCGCGGCATGATGGTAGCCATAGAGTGCTTGGCCATCTTCACCCAGTTCGGCGAAAAACCCATCTTGCCGTGCTCATAGTACAAAGGCACGACCTGGTCTTGCAGCAACTCGTAGAGCGTGCGGGTTTCCTCGCGGGTGCGAACCTCCTCGCTCAGTTGTTCCGATACCGGTTTGATCGCCCAGCCGTTCTCGCCGTCATAACTCTCGCCCCACCAGCCGTCCAGTATCGACAAGTTGATTGATCCATTGATGCCTGCCTTCATCCCGGATGTGCCGCTGGCTTCCAGCGGATACAACGGGGTGTTCAGCCATACGTCTACACCCGAAACCAGCACGCGCGACAGACCAAGATCATAACCTTCCACCATCAGTATCTTGCCGATGAACTCCGGCATCTTGGAAATCTGGGTGATGCGGCGGATCAGGTCTTGTCCGGGGATGTCCGCCGGATGCGCCTTGCCGGCGAAGATAAAAACCGCCGGACGTTCTGCGTTGTGCAGGATCTCGCGCAGCCAATCGAGGTCGCCAAACAACATCGTGGCACGCTTGTAAGTTGCAAAGCGGCGTGCAAAGCCTATGGTCAGGATGTTGGGATTTTCCGGATTGACGAACTTGAGCAGACGATCGAGGTGTGCCTCGGAACCGTTATTGCGGAAATGTTGCGTGGTGATACGCTCGCGCACCATGCTCAACATCTGCGCTTTCAGGGTTTGGCGCACGCTCCAGAACAAGTGGTCAGGAATGTTATCGACACCTTCCCAGAATTCAATGTCATTCATGCGCGCGCTCCACTCCAGTCCGAGATGACGCTCGAGCACTTCGACCCACTCGGATGCCAGGAAAGTCGGCGCATGAACACCGTTGGTGACATAGGTCATCGGGTTCTCGTTGTGCTCGATCTCCGGCCACATATCGCCGCAAATCTCCGCGGACACATCGCCATGGATGCGCGATACGCCATTGTTGAAACGGGTGCAGCGTATGGCCAGAGCCGTCATGTTGAAATCGGGGCTATCCTTGGTTCTGCCCAGCGCCAGAAACTCCTCGCGGGTCAGTTTGAGTTCAGAGAAATAGTGCTCGAAGTAATCCTGCACCATAACCTCGCTGAAATGATCATGTCCTGCCGGTACCGGCGTGTGCGTGGTAAAGATCGTGTTGACGGATACTGCCTCAAGCGCCGCGGGAAAATCCAGGCCATCATTGGCGATTTTTTGACGGATCCGTTCCAGCACTAGGAAAGCCGCATGTCCTTCGTTGATGTGCCAGACCGTCGGCTTCAAACCCAGCTCCAGCAACGCGCCCACCCCGCCGATACCCAGCACGATTTCCTGCTCAATGCGCGTCACATGGTCTCCGCCATACAGGCGGTGCGTGATGTTGCGATCGTGCGGGCTGTTGCTTTCCAGATCGGTGTCCAGCAGGTACAGCGTGATATGGCCGATCCTGGCTTGCCAAATCTTGATGTCAAGCTTGCGTCCCGGCAAATATAACGATGTGTATGCCTCCGAACCGTCAGCACGCCTGGCCGGAGCGATGGGCAGGTCGTCAAAATTGGAGTCTTTGTTGGCAGCGATCTGGTTGCCTTCGCCGTCTATGGTTTGATGAAAATACCCCTGGCGATACAACAAACCGACAGCGATGAAAGGCAAGCGCAAATCACTTGCCGCCTTGCAGTGGTCGCCCGCCAGGATGCCCAGGCCGCCCGAGTAGATCGGAAAACTTTCGTGGAAACCGAATTCGGCGCAGAAATAGGCGACCAGATCGTCTTTGCGCAGCCAGTCTGATCCCCCGGGCGGCAACCGGTTATCGTGATAAGTGTCATAGTCTGCCAGTACGCGGTTGAAATTACCGATGAACACCTGGTCATCGGCCGCATCCAGCAGACGCTGCTCGTCCACGCGCTTCAAAAATGCCTTGGGGTTTTGCCCGGTGGCCTTCCACAGGCCAGGGTGCAGACTCGTAAACAGCTTGCGTGTCGGGAGGTCCCAGCTATACCAGAGGTTGCTTGCCAGTTCTTCAAGACGCTCCAGACGCGCCGGGATTTTTGGACGGACTTGTAAAATGTATGCAGTGCTTCTTTTCATGGGTCGATTACGCAGTAAGAATTTTAAATTGTGCTTGCACGGGACTTTGGATTATAGCGTAACTGTCCCGCAGCTCTGAAATACTCTGCGCGAGTGGCATTTCGCAGCACTCCGGTATTGCCAACCGATCGATATGCTACCCGGTAGCCGCAACGCATACCGCAGGCAGTGTATTTCTCCGAGCAATATCCGTTCCAGCGCTGCACGCTTTCCAGCGCCTGCAACTCCAAAGGCTACCTGCGCATTCGGCAACTCAGTGATGTTCATGATGCATCATGATCAAGCTGTGCGGCTCGCAAAGCGGGGCCGAACAGCGCGGCGCGATCGTTCAGTATCACCTTGACCGGCATCGCTTCCAGCAATGGACGCATCCGGCCTTTAGCAAGGAAAGCATCGAGAAACGCACCATTTTGCAGCAGCGGCAAGATTTTTGGTGCGATACCGCCACCCAGATACACGCCACCGCGGCTCATCACCTTGAGCGCAAGGTTGCCCGCTTCCGCACCATACAGGCGCACGAACCAGTTGAGAGCTTCGACACAGACCTCATCGCGGACGGACAGTGCGGCATTGGCGATGGCAGCAGCCGCATCACCGCTGTGCATTTCCTGCGCCAGCCATTGCGGTGCGGCAACCTGGCGATACAGGCGCAGGAATCCGTGCATGCCCAGCAATCCCATGCCGGACACGACGCGCTCCCAACTGACGTGCTGATGCTGTCGCTGAAGATGGCGCAGCAAAGCCATGTCCATTTCATCGCCCGGGCTGAAACTGGCATGCCCGCCTTCGGTGGCGAACGGACGATGATGTTGCCCGTCCCAAAACAGACCCGCCTCACCCAGACCGGTACCCGCAGCGATCACGACGACATTTCCGCCGGCGTTCGGCGCACCGGATTGCAAGGTAACCAGGTCCTTTTCGCCCAGTGCCGGCAGCCCATATGCGGTCGCCTCCAGATCATTGAGCAAGGTGCAGTGCGTGAAGCCGAAGCGACGTTGCAATGCATCGGCATCGATGCGCCAGGGCAGATTGGTGGTTCGCACCTCCCTGCCCTGCACCGGACCGGCGATACCGAAAGCCGCATGGATGGGCGTTTCGGTTCCAGAAAGAAAATCGTCCAGCAATACTTCGAACGAGGCGTGATCGCGGCTGGCATAACTGACTTCGTGCACGATCTGAACTTGCCTGCCGTTGACTTCAACGACCGCAAGGCGCGTCTTGGTGCCGCCGATGTCACCTGTGAGGATTGGCTTCATCCCGGATTGCCATTAGAGGTGGGGGCTTTCCCTATCGTAGGAGCCAGCTTGCTGGCGAAGCTTTTCGCGAGCAAGCTCGCTCCTACAGTGGGTTCGTGGCCTGATGGATTATCTGGGTTCATGATTCATGGTTAAGATGGGCGGATTCAAGCACCGCGCGAATTATATGCCTTATGCCAACCACGGGTGATTTTGCCTCACTTTAAAATGTCTGTATCACTTGGCCCGGATGAATCCGTGCTCTGATCATTTGGCAGGACGACTGCAGAAATCATCTCTATACTACCGGCTCACCGAGGAGAAAGTGCCATGCAGAAAAAGCCAAAACTTGACCCGTATGCACCGCTCAATCTCAGCCTGGATTCGGTCAAGCAGTCGATGACCAACCACCTGATCTTTTCCGTGGGCAAAGATCTTATTACTGCTACCGACCGCGACTGGTTCTTCACCCTCGCGCATGTCGTGCGCGACCGCCTGATCGAACGCTGGATGGCAACCATGCGCCGCTATTACAACAACGACGCCAAGCGGGTGTACTACCTGTCGATGGAATTCCTGATCGGCCGCAGTTTATTGAATGGCGTGCTCAACATCGGTTTTATCGATGAAGTCCGCCAGGCCTGTCTCGACGCGGGCATCGATCTGGACGAGGTAAAGGAGAAGGAATTCGATGCCGCACTCGGCAATGGCGGTCTGGGCCGCCTGGCGGCCTGCTTCCTCGATTCCATGGCGACCATCGGCCTGCCGGGTTACGGCATGGGCATCCGGTACGAATATGGCATGTTCAACCAGAAGATCGAGGACGGCTGGCAGGTCGAGCACCCGGACAACTGGCTGCGCTATGGCAACCCGTGGGAATTTCCCCGCCCCGAAGTTCTTTACCCGGTGAAGTTTCATGGCCGGGTGGTGCAATACAGCGACGAACACGGCAACATGCACTATCACTGGATCGATTCCGAAGATGTCATGGCGATGGCTTATGACACGCCGGTTCCGGGTTATGGCCTGAATACCGTCAACAACATGCGCCTGTGGTCGGCCAAGGCCTCGCGCGATTTCGACCTCAATTATTTCAACGAGGGTAACTATATCAAGGCGGTGGCGGACAAGAACGAATCGGAAAATCTCTCCAAGGTGCTCTACCCCAATGACTCTACCGCGATGGGACGGGAGTTGCGTCTCAAGCAGCAGTATTTTTTGGTCAGCGCCTCGCTGCAGGACATTCTGTTCCGCTTCCAGAAACATCACGATTCCTTCGACGAACTGCCGAACAAGGTGGCGATCCAGCTCAACGACACCCACCCCTCCATCGCCATTCCGGAATTGATGCGGCTGCTGGTGGACATCCACCACATGGACTGGGATCACGCTTGGGACATCACCACCCGAACCTTCGCCTACACCAACCACACACTGATGCCGGAAGCGCTGGAGACCTGGCTGGTGGCACGGTTCGAGTCCATCCTGCCGCGCCATTTGCAGATCATCTACGAGATCAACCAGCGCTTTTTGCTGGGGGTCATGCACCGATTCCCCGGCGACACCGAACTGCTCAAACGCATGTCCATCATCGACGAGACCCATGGCCGACACGTGCGTATGTCGCATCTGGCGATCGTCGGCAGCCATCATGTCAACGGTGTCGCGAAACTGCATTCCGAGTTGATGAAATCCACCATCTTTGCCGACTTCGACCGCTATTGTCCGGACAAACTCACCAATATCACCAACGGCATCACCCCGCGCCTGTGGCTGAATCAGGCCAACCCGGGACTGGCCAGCCTGATCACCAACCGCATCGGCAAAGGCTGGATCACCGACCTGTCACAATTGCGCGGGCTAGTAACACTGGCCGATGACCCGAGTTTTCAGGCCGAATTCCGCGCCGTCAAACGAACCAATAAAAAGCGTCTGGCCGAACTGGTCATGGACAGGCAGGCACTGCAAATCGACCCGGACAGCCTGTTCGATGTCCAGGTCAAGCGCATCCACGAATACAAGCGTCAACTGCTCAACCTGCTCCACGTCGTCACGCTGTACAACCGCATCCGTTCCAACCCGACGCTCGACCCCGTGCCGCGCACCGTGATCATTGCCGGCAAGGCGGCTCCCGGATATGCCACCGCCAAACTCATCATCAAGCTCGCCAACAGCATCGCGGACATCATCAACAACGATCCGGCCGTGCGCGGCCTGCTGAAACTGGCATTCATCCCCAATTACGACGTCTCTACCGCCTGCGAGATCATCCCGGCGGCAGACCTGTCGCAGCAGATATCCACTGCCGGCACCGAAGCATCAGGCACCGGCAACATGAAGCTCGCGCTCAATGGCGCACTCACGATCGGGACGCTGGATGGCGCGAATATCGAGATCATGGAAGAAGTCGGCGCGGACAACATCTTCATCTTCGGGCTTAACACCCAGGAAGTCGCCGCGCTGCGAAGCTCGGGCTACAACCCGTGGGATTATTACCATGCCAATAACGACCTGAAATGGGCGCTGGACATGATAGGTTCGGGATACTTCTCGCCAGAGCAGGCCGACCTCTTCCGGCCTATCGTCGACAACCTCACCCATGGCGGAGACAACTACCTGTTGCTGGCTGATTATGCAGCCTACATCGCCGCGCAGGGGCAGGTGGAGGCCCTCTACCGCGATCAGCAACAGCCGGAAAGCATTTTGCCGGGTACCCGTTGGACGCGCAGCGCCATTCTTAACGTTGCCGGCATGGGGAAATTTTCCAGCGATCGCACGATAAGTGAATATGCAGAAAAGATATGGGGGGCGAAACCGGTTATATAGCTGCATGTGCGGATCGCCGCAATTCCTGAAGCTGCAGTCAAAGATTTACTTTGGACCTCACCCTGCTTTTTGAATCAGGAATTGGTACATCCCGATGAATGTATCCGGGTTTTCATTCTCAAAAATCTGCCACTGGCTCAGGTTTGTGGCAGCGCGATCACCGGGGAAGCGACGCTTATACGCTTGAAGGACATCGGCGGCGATGTCAAACCCCAGAAACGTCAGATTGTTCTCCCGTAGAAATGTATCAATGCCGGCCAGCGTCATGCGATGTTCCTGAACATGGAAAAGCAGATCGCGGCATTCACTGATACTGAAAAAATCAGCGCTTTTTAATGTATTTCCAAAATCTGCACTCTTGTCCATATCCAACAAGTCATGGCGACAACGTCGAATCTCATTGGCCGAGTCACCATATCTATTTTCGGCGATGAACGTTCTTATCGGAACAATATTCCGTCGCGCTACTTCGCTATAAAAGCCGAGCCTCATTAACCCATAGGGACGAAGCAGAGACAGAAGTACCCGCCATCCAGCCCATGGGTCCGCAAGGTGGTGCAGCACCCCGGCAGACTCGATAACATCGAAACTGCGGCCAAGCGAACCCAGCTTGAGCAGGTCGGCCTGGGCAAACTCGATCGAGGTCAAACCCAGCTCTAGCAGCCTGTCTGGCTTCCCCGATTAAAAATAGCCACAAAAATCCAACAAATTACCGTAGCAAAATGATATAATTATCTCGGTTAATCAATAAGTTGAATATCATTTTATGAGCCGCTTCCAGCCGATCAAACGTGAC
>JBGSKJ010000027.1:0-47533 GCA_041741275.1 Gallionella sp. | reverse complement strand
GTCACGTTTGATCGGCTGGAAGCGGCTCATAAAATGATATTCAACTTATTGATTAACCGAGATAATTATATCATTTTGCTACGGTAATTTGTTGGATTTTTGTGGCTATTTTTAATCGGGGAAGCCAGACAGGCTGCTAGTGGAATGGCTAGTAGTTTCATCAGACCGCCCGGAAAACCCGAGCCCATACGGGTTGCGACAAAACGAAGCGCAGCGGAGTTTCGAGGAACGGCCAAATCGCGCGCTCGCGGTGTCGCGCTCCTTGCGATCATCGCGATTTTGTCAGCAACGCGGCTCATGGAGGACTTAATCAGAGGTTTCCTAGCGCAGCAAGCGCTGCAGCGGCTCGATCAATCGATACGAGATTTGCTCGGAAGCAGCTTGCGTTGGTCCGGGTTCCAGCCGTAGGAGCATGTCATAGTAGTTGCGGATGCTTTCCACCAGGATCACTGCCTCGCCGCCGCGCGCATAACCGTGCTTTAGTGTCCGGTAATATCCGGGCTGGTTCAGCAACGGCATCCGTTTTTTCACGTCCGACCAGCTGTCGGGGTCCAACTCGGCGCGGCTGGTCAGTATGCGCGCATCCTCCAGATGACCATAGCCTTGATTGTAAGCGGCCAGCGCCAGCCAGGTGCGATCCGGCTCCGGGATACGGGACGGCATTTGCTCCTTGAGCAGCGCCAGATATTTCGCGCCGGCGAGAATGCTTTCGCGCGCATCCAGACGATTGTTCAGCTTCATCCGGTCGGCGGTGTCCTCGGTCAGCATCATCATGCCGCGCACGTTGGTGTAGGAAGTGGCGAGCGGATCCCACTGCGATTCCTGATATGCCAGTGCCGCCAGCAATCGCCAGTCCTCTCCGGTGATTGTGGCGGCCTCCTCGAACATGCGGCGATAACGCGGCAGGAGGGTTCTGATGCTGGTGACGAAAGCGGCTGCATCCTGCCTGTCCAGCCGGTTGTTGTGCCCGTAGTAGCGATCCAGCAGGCGATTCAACGTGCCATCCTGTCGGATGCGGTTGAAAAAGAACTGTACTTGTTTGAGCAGGTCCGGATCGGCATCCATGGAAAATCCCCACGCGAGACTGGATGGCGGGGCAACATCAAGGGCGGCGACCAGATTGGGGTGGTAGTTGTGCGCTGCGGCAAGCTGCAGTTTGTTGGCCACCGCGCAATCCAGTTTGCCTGCGGCGACCTCTGCCAATAGATCCATTGCAGTGACTTTGCGGCGAGCCTGCCATTGCAGTGCAGGCAGATTTACCTGAACTTCGCGCAGTGCCACCTCTTGCGCCGAGCCGGCTGCCACGGCAAATGTTTTTGCTTTCAGATCAGCGAGCTCTGACAGGGTTGGATTGTCGCGATTGCATACCAGCAATTCGCGCACACTCTGGTAACTGGGGCCGAACTGAAGCCCGGTAAGGTTGATGTCGCTACGCAGCGAGGCTGCTGCCAGATGTGCCTGATGTTCGGTCAATGCGGCGCTGATTTTATCTTGCGGCAGCGGAATCGTTTCAAGTGTCGCATGCAGTTGTTCGGCAAATAATTGTGCAAGTTCGCGCTCAAACTCTGCTTCCACCCCCTGTTTGACTTCTGGCACGATAACTACCAGCTTGCCGGCGTACCATGCTGGAAGCGGCTGACCGCATGCAGTCAATACCGTGATTGAACAGATCAGTACAGTTGGTAAACATCGTGTCGAGTTCCGCATGTGAACATTCTGCACGAAATTCGGGAGTTGTTGGTAGAATGCGCGCCGCTGCCGGCAGCGCTCACTCGGGAGAGGTGTCAGAGTGGTCGAATGTACCGGACTCGAAATCCGGTGTGGCGTTATGCGTCACCGTGGGTTCGAATCCCACCCTCTCCGCCAAATCCAAAAGGGTACCCACACGGGTGCCCTTTTTGTATTTGCGATGTGGGCGCGTGGACGAAGCTGCTTGGGTTCGACCAGCGAGCATCGCTCGCGCAGGACGCCCGCTGGGCGGTCACGAGTGCAACGAGGGATGAGGCTTTCGCGGAGGCAACGCGAAAGATGAGCAATCCCACCCTCTCGCCAAATCCAAAAAGGACATCCGCCAAGATGTTCTTTTTTCTGTCATCTTTCAAAGTTTCGATTGAAAATCGACTCCGTCAATTAGGGAATACTCATACCATCCTGCCGTCCAAATGGCGGCAATGTCCGAGTGTTCCAAATGGTTATGCGCACATTTTCGGGTGATTTCCCCTTTACGCGGCTATGATAGCCGTGCGATTATTGCGAAGCTTTGTAAAGCTGCAATGAAGGGGTGTGTTGTTTGTCTCGCGGTAGGGGACAAATGACACGCTGTTTTTAACTTGGCTCTTGGGAGGAGATTACTGTGCAAGCAACTCAAGCTACAGCAGTAAAGTACGACATGGACGTGGTCAGATGGTTCACCATCATGGCAGTCGTCTATGCAGTGGTAGGTACGCTGATCGGTGTGTATGTGGCATCGGAATTGGCGTTTCCGTTTTTAAACTTCGACATACCTGAAATCACCTTTGGACGTCTGCGTCCGCTGCATACCAATGCGGTGATTTTTGCGTTTGGCGGTTGTACGTTGATGGCGACTGGTTATTACATCGTCCAGCGCACCTGCGCTACCAAGCTGTGGAGCAATAACTTGGCTTGGTTCACCTTCATCGGATGGAATCTGATCATTGTTGCGGCAGTGATCAGTTTGCCGCTGGGGCTGTCTCAGGGCAAGGAATATGCCGAGCTGCCCTGGTGGTGTGACATCATGATTGCGGTGGTGTGGGTGGCTTACGGTTTTAATTACTTCATGACCATAGGCATACGCAAGACCTCGCATATCTACGTGTCCAACTTTTTCACAGGCGGGATGATTGTCATGATCACCTATCTGCACGTGGTGAATAGTTTGGCTATTCCGGTGGATTGGGCAACGTCCTATTCCATCTATTCGGGCGTGCAAGACGCGATGATCCAGTGGTGGTGGGGGCATAACGCGGTGGGCTTTTACCTGACCGGCGGCTTCCTCGGCATCATGTACTACTTCATTCCAAAGCAAGCGCAACGTCCGGTATTCTCGTATCGTTTGTCCGTGTTGCACTTCTGGACATTGACTTTCGGCTACGTGTGGTTGGGAGCTCACCATCTGCAATACACTGCGTTGCCTGACTGGACCGGTTCCCTGGGTGCGGGCATTTCCCTGGCGATGATCATTCCATCATGGGGTGGTGCGATGAACGGCATGATGACTTTGTCCGGTGCATGGGACAAACTGCGTACCGACTACATCCTGCGCTTTCTGGTGACTGCAATGGCGTTCTATGCGATGTCCACATTCGACGGCCCGGTGATGGCGATCAAGTCTGTGAACGCATTGTCACACTACACCGACTGGACTGTGGGCCACGTTCACGCCGGTGCGTTGGGTTGGATGGCGATGATTTCTTTCGGCGCGCTCTACCACATGGTCAAGAAGCTGTGGAACACCGAGATGTACTGCGAAAAGCTGGTGAATGTACACTTCTGGGTGGCATTGATCGGTGCGACAACTTATGTCGTGGCAATGTGGGTGTCCGGCATCATGCAGGGTCTGATGTGGCGTGATTATGATGAATACGGCACGTTGACCTACACCTTTGTTGAGTCCGTATCGGCGATGCATCCGTACTATGTGATGCGTGCGGTCGGCGGTGCGATATTCAATCTGGGCACATGGATCATGTTGTACAACGTGGTGATGACTGTTCGTCAAGCGAGCGCTGCTCGCGGTACGAGTCCAGTTGCTGCTCGTGCATAAAGGGGAGAGAAGACATGTCTGATCACGATCATATTTATTCAACCAAGCTGCAGGACAAGATCGAGCGCAGCACGGTCCTGATGTTCATCTTTACCGCTGTTGCAGTGGCAATCGGCGGTATCGTGGAAATCGTGCCGTTGTTCTATCTGCCTAATACCGCGATGAATGGCGGGGATGGTACTTACAACAACACGCAGCACAAGGACTTGCAGGGCAACGCCATTCCGATGGACAAGATCATCTGGAACCCTGCCACTTCCCAGCATAAAACGCTGGCGGAATGGCAGCCTGGCGATGGCGCACGTCCGTATACCGCGCTGGAGACAGCCGGACGCTACGTGTTCATCCGCGAGGGTTGCTTCCTGTGCCACTCGCAGATGATCCGTCCATTCCGCGATGAAAAAGACCGTTACGGTCACTATTCGATCGCGGAGGAGTCCATGTACGACCACACTTACCAGTGGGGCTCCAAGCGTACCGGGCCTGACTTGGCGCGTGTGGGTGGCAAGTACTCGGACGAGTGGCATCGCAAACACCTGAAGTATCCCCGCGATGTGGTGCCTGAGTCGGTGATGCCCAACTTTTTCTTCCTGGACAAGAACCCGGTCGACGCGGTCAAGACCACCAAGACCCTGGAAGTGATGACCAAGATGCCGTTCAATCCTGTACCCAAGAATATCTACACGGACGCCTACATTGCAGGTGCCGCCAAGGAACTCGAGGGCAAGACAGAGATGGATGCAGTCATCGCTTTGCTGCAATCCCTGGGTAATCACGTCAAGTTCGAGGAAGGTGTCAACTACCGTGACTAAACTGATGGACTACCTGCACACGGACTGGGCAGCGATGTCCCGCAATGATTGGCTGGGTGTATTTTTCACCGTGGCTGCCTTTGTGGCGATGGTTGTTGTCTACGTGCTGGTGTTCAATCCTAGGAACAAGGATGCGTTCAACTCGCAGGGTGATATGGCCCTGCGGGATGACAACGAGTACAACAATTCGGGAGATAAAAAATGAGTGACAATCACAACTCCGCTGGTGAAGTACCCACCACGGGGCACATATGGGATGACGATTTGGCCGACTTTACCAATCAGCCGCCGAAGTGGTGGATGCTGGGTTTGACTGCCAGTGCATTATGGGTCGTCGTGTATTGGACGATGTATCCGGCGATTCCTATTGCGATCACTGGAACACACTTTGCGGGTGTCGGATTGCCAGGTCTGAGTTTGCATTTGCCGGGCACTAATGCAAAAGATGATAACAAATGGACCGCGATCAAGGAGTTGGCCGAAGACCAAAAAGCCCTGGATGCGGTTCGTGGTCCGTACGAAAATAAACTCAAAGACATGACGCCAGCCGCGATTCTGGCGGACAAGGAGTTGTCCGAGTACGTGGCTCGTTCCGCCAGGGTGCTGTTTGCTGATAACTGCGCGGCTTGTCACGGTCAAAACGGTGTGGGTTCGGTGCAGAAGGGGGCCAAGTTCGCGCAGCGCGAGCAAGGTCTGATGGCGCCGATCCTGCTGGACGATGACTGGCTGTATGGCGGCAAGATCGATACCATCCATGAAACGATCGCCGGCGGTCGCCAGGGCATGATGGTGGCGCACAAGGACAGCCTGACTGCTCAGCAAATCGACGATGTGGCGAAATACGTCAGGGCGATGAGCGATGAGGGCAAGGACAAGGCCGATGCTGATTCCGCGGTTGCCGCCGGCAAGAAAGTGTTCATGGAAAGCGACTGTACCGCTTGCCATGGCGCCGATGCCAAGGGTATGGCAGCCATGGGCTCGGCTAACCTTACCGACAAGATCTGGCGTTTTGACGGCTCTCCGGAAGGTATCAAGCAGACCATTACTTATGGTGTGAACTCCGGCGATCCTAAGACACGCGTTGCAATCATGCCTAACTTCACTGCGGCGGGTAAATTGTCCCTGACAGAGATTAAGAAGCTGGCTGTTTACGTGTACAAGTTCGGCGGCGGTCAAGCTGAATGAGGCGGGGCCAGGTATATGTCCATTTAACTGCACGGTTAGCCACCGTGCAGGTTTTACGAAAGGAAAATCAAAATGTCACACGACTTTGTTTGGTGGGCCTTGATGATCGCAACAGCGGGTGCTTTTGCCGCGTTTATTTTTGCGTTAGTGTTCCTGTTCCGCAACGCCTTGACCAAGAAAAAAGGCGATAAGTAACACCGTTGCAAAGAAGCAAGGAGGAGGCTAGTCCTCCTCCTTTTTCATTTAACGGGATGGCAGGAAATCTCTGCATAGATTTTGCATGCGGAATCTAGGCAGAGTCTTCTTTACATTAATGCGTCTGACTATGTCCTATGTCGGGCAAAACATAATCACAGGAGCAGGGGATGAGCGAACCGGTCCAAAAAACAAATCCGGAGGTCGGCGGTGTAACGACCTTGTACCATGAGCACGAAGAGTGGAAGGTCAACAGTGGCGAAACGACTGTGCACGCCAAACGCATGCCGGGTCGTTTCCGTACGCTTAAATATGTTACCGAGTCGCTCTGGCTGATCTTTTTCTTTGGTGCCTATTTGCGCTGGAACGGCAAGCAGGCGATATTGCTGGACGTCAACAATCGACAGTTTCATATCTTCGGCCTCACTATTCTCCCCCAGGACATCTGGATGGTTTCGCTGCTGTTGTTGTTGCTGGCAATGACTTTGTTTGCCGTCACTTCAGTCGCGTCGCGCGTATTTTGCGGCTATTTTTGTTTCCAGACAGTATGGGTCGATCTGTTTACGTGGGTCGAACTGAAAATCGAAGGCAATCCGAATGCGCGCCATAAATTGGATGCGGCTCCGTGGAATGGCGAGAAGATACGCAAGAAGGTCATCAAGCATGCAATCTGGTTAGCGATTGCGATATTCACAGGGATCAGCTTCACGGTCTGGTTCGTTGATGCGCATCAGTATTGGCGTGACCTGCTGAGTTTCAATCTGTCATTGATTGAAGCGGCTGTCCTGATCGCATTTACCCTGGGTACATATATTCTTGCCGGGTTCATGCGCGAGCAGGTATGCATGTGGTTGTGTCCCTACGCACGCATCCAGGCGGTGATGGCGGATTCGCAGACGATACTTCCGACGTACGACGTGCAGCGCGGCGAGCCGCGCGGCAAGGTGCGCCGTGGCGCGAAATTCGACAGCACTGCACAGGGCGATTGCATTGACTGCTATCAGTGCGTGCAAGTGTGTCCCACTGGGGTGGATATACGCCAGGGCCAGCAACTGGGTTGCATCACCTGTGGCCTGTGTCTGGATGCATGCGATTCTGTGATGGACAAGATCGGTCGCCCGCGCGGGTTGATACGCTATGCCTCGCTGGATGAAATTGAAGGGCGTCCGGTCAAAAAGCTTTATCAGCATCCGCGCACATGGGTGTATGTAGGCATCATTGTGCTGGCTCTGGGAGGCATCATTTATGGACTGACACATCTGGGAGCGCTTACTCTCAGGGTTGCACCAGAGCGCCAACCTTTGTATGTGCGCATGAGTGATGGTTCTATCCAGAATAAATATACCTTCAAGGTGCTGAACAAGACCGGCAAGGATCTACCTGTGTCCGTTAAGGCCGAAGGTGGCGTGAAAGGGCAGAAACTGATCGGAGCTGAAACGCCAATATTGGTCACACACGGCAGAGCGACATCATTTACCATTTTCGTAAAGGCGCCCGAGGAAAACATACTTAAGGAAGTGACCGAAATTGAGTTCTATGTGATTAACACAGAAGACCCGTCCATGGAGGCAGAATACACCACCAAATTTACTGCCCCGGCGCGTTGAGTGTTGATTTCACAATCGGGAGGTTAATCATGATTTCGCAAAAAAATAAACAGGGCTGGCGCAACCCGTGGGTGATTGGATTGCTCGCAGTGGTTCTGGCCGGGGTGCTGACTAACGCTCGCATGTTGTGGAACGTTTTTCACCATCCCACACGCTTGCTCGATGATAACTATAGCGTCAAGGCACACAATCAATATGATGCCAAGTGGGTGCAACAGCAGGCAGAACGAACTACTCTGGGTTGGCAGGCCAGATTGCATTCGCCGCAGCGATTGCAAAATGACAGCCTGGCAACACCCAGTGCGGAGCGTTTCATTTTGCTGGCTAGCCCGGCGGAATTTAAATTCGAGTTGAAAGATCGCAACGGACAGGATATTCAAGGCGCGCAAGTGGAGGTCGACGCGCAATGGCCGGGAGATCCCTCGTTCGATTTCAAAACTGCTCTGCATGAAGTGGCGTCTGGGTATTATGAGGGCAGCATGAAATTTCCACGGGCAGGTAACTGGGATATTCTCATCAGAGCGCAACTTGATGGCCGCTTATTTGATATGGAACAGAAGGTCTTTGTTGCAATTCCAAAATAACGCCAGCGGTAATTTAACGGGCATGGCAAGAAGGTCGTCCCAGTTGATAAAACCTGCTATGCCCATTTCCCTCTCCCCAACCCTCTCCCGCATAACCAGCGACATGACTGTCGTCTTTTGGCAGTCTAGTCGAATGGCTAGTAGTTTCATCAAGCGGGGAGAGCGAAGCGAGGGGGGCGAAGCCGGGCAAACGAATCGCTACGCGAGTTTCACGTTACATGCAACTGACTGACGCCAGTCACCTCGCGCATGCGGGGTGTTTCCATTGCGGATTACCGATTGCAGCAGACGCTGAATACCACAGTAAGCTTGAAGGAAAGCAGCGCGATTTCTGCTGCTTCGCCTGTCAATCGGTATGCGAGTCGATTTATGCTGCGGGCCTGCAAGGCTATTATCAGCGTACTCCGCAGGGTGTGCTGCTCGCCCCACCGCCCACTCCTCCCCAAGACATCGAGATGTACGATCTGGATGAAGTGCAACAGGACTTCGTCAATTGCCAGGGTGACATCCGCGATACACACCTGCTGGTCGAAGGTATACATTGTGCCGCCTGTGTGTGGCTGATCGAGCGCAGCCTGATGCGCGCGTCCGGGGTGCAGGCTGCAAACGTCAATCTGGCAGGTAAACGCCTGCATCTGCGCTGGGACAATCAGCGCGTCAAACTTTCCACCCTGATCCGCGAGCTTGCCAAGATCGGCTATTCCGGTGTTCCCTATGACCCGGATGCTGCTGAAGGCTCGATGAAGAAGGCCAACCGCTCCATGCTGTTCCGCTTGTTCTTCGCGGGCTTCACCATGATGAACCTGAACCTGATCGCAATCGCGCTGTACAGCGGTGCCGACAGGGGGCAGTTCGTGAATTTCTTTCATTGGATGGCTTTTGCACTCGCGACACCCACGTTGCTGTATTCCGGTTTTCCTTTCTACAAGGGGGCCTGGGGCGGTTTACGAAATGCGCACCTGACCATGGACTTGCCGATTGCGCTAGGACTGTCAGTCACCTACACGTACTCGCTGTATGTGACGATCACGGGAGTAGGCGACGTATATTTTGATACGGTAACCAATCTGACTTTCGTGATATTGATCGGCCGCTATCTGGAAGGAATGTTCCGCCATCAGGCTGTGGCTGCGACCAATCGTTTGATGGACTTGCAGCCGCGCGTGGCAACTGTGCTGCGCGGCGGGATCGAGAAGATGGTATCGGTGCGCGCGGTGCAGGTGGGCGACCGTGTGCTGGTCAAGCCCGGCAGCAAGATCCCGATGGACGGATTGGTGTGTGAAGGACACTCGTCGGTGGACGAGTCGATGTTGAGCGGTGAGTCGATGCACATCAAAAAAAAAGCAGGAGATCGTGTCGCAGCGGGTACCTTGAATGGCAGCGGAGCCTTGGTAGTGGAGGTTCAGGCAGCATCCCGGGACTCAACTTTGTCGAAGATCATCCGTCTTGTGGAAGAGGCGCAGTCTTCCAAGGCACCCATCCAGCGCCTGTCCGATAGCATCGTGCCGTGGTTTGTGCTGGCGACATTGGTATGCGCGAGCATCACTTTCCTTGTTTGGTCTGGGAATTTTGAACTGGCACTGATGGCGGCCACTTCGGTATTGATCATTACCTGCCCCTGCGCGCTGGGTATGGCCACACCGATGTCGATCGCCGTGGCTTCCGGCTTGGGGGCCAAGCACGGCATTCTGGTGAAGAATGGCGTGGTTTTGGAGACGCTATCCAAGGTCACGCATTTTGTGTTCGACAAGACCGGCACCTTGACTGAAGGCAAAATGTGCGTGGAGCAAGTGATCGCGGCAACCGGTCAGGATGAGGCAGGTTTTCTGGCTTTGGCGGCTGGGGTGGAGCGCTATTCCGAGCACAGTGTGGCGCTGGCCATCGTCAGAAAAGCTGAAGAGCTCCAGTTGCCTTACCGAAGCTTGGCGGTGCATGGCTTCCATGCCTCGGCGGGCGCGGGTGTGGAGGCCGAGGCTGACGGCAAACGAGTGTTGCTGGGTACGGCAGAATGGTTGGCGAAAAACAAAGTCACATTGCAGGACAGTTTGTTGCAAACGCTGGCGGAAATGGAAGAGCAGGCCAGGACTTGTGTGCACTTGGCCGTGGATGGGCAGCATGTCGCGATGCTGGTGTTGGCGGATACCTTGCGTGCGGATGCGCGGGGCTTGATCAACACCTTGCGCGAAGCCGGGATCGGCATGACCTTGCTGAGCGGAGACCGCAAGCCTGTGGCAGAGGCAATTGCGCGCCAATTGGGCGGTATGGAGGTCATCGCTGAAGTGCTGCCGCAGGACAAAGACAGGGTCATTCAACAGTTGCAGAAGCGCGGGGAATGCGTGGCGATGGTGGGTGACGGGGTCAACGATGCGCCTGCGTTGATCCGCGCCGATGTGGGCATCGCTTTGGGTTCGGGTACGGACGTGTCGGTAGAAAGTGCAGATATCGTGCTGATGCAGAACGAGCTCGACAAGGTTTGCCTGGCGACTCTGCTGTCGCGGCGCACACTACGCACCATCAAACAGAATATCGGCCTGTCGTTCGTGTATAACGCCATCATGGTGCCGCTGGCGATGACGGCGCACGTGACCCCGCTGGTTGCGGCGATCACCATGCCGATTAGTTCGCTGCTGGTGATAGGCAACGCAGCACGCATTCGCAACCTGTTCAAGGAGTAGACACTATGGAAGTTATCTATAGCCTCATACCCGGTATGACGTTCTTCGGCTTGCTGTTCCTCGGCATACTCATCTGGGTGGTGAAGAAGGGGCAGTACGAAGACATGGAAGGCAACGCCAGCCGTATCCTGCTGGACGACGACGAGGACGCGATGCTGACCAGCCAGCCCAAAGAAAAGGCGCAAAAGGAAGAGGATCCTGCCGCGCCCAAGCAATAAATCGCTACCTGATAATTTCGCCATTCGCCAGCAATGGCGCGCGTAACAGCTCAAAATCCTTGGGTGCAACATATTGCAGCAACGGCTTCTCGTCGCCACCCAGCACGATGTCAAGGCCGTGCTGAGGATAGAGCCAGTGAATCACGCCACTCTTGTTTTCACGCACACGCTGTGCCGGCTCGCCAAAGCGTTTGGCCATGATGGCATCATCCAGACGCACGTTGGGCAAATAGGTAAGGCTGGTAATAGGCGCTTGCTGCACGCGCGCCAAATCATCCGCGGTCAAAGTGATGCGCTTGCCGCTGGGCGTGCTGTTTATGCGCAAACCCCGGTTATACATGCCAGTCAGCTCTTCAGCTGGTACGGCGATGTTCATGACGATTTTTGCTTTCAGGCCATTGAAGTTTACTTCTTCCGTGAATGCCTCGACGCTCAATTCGCCGTCGGTGGGCTTGAATAAACTGATCTGAATTTCAGCCTCCCCCTCGAATATTTTCGTTGTCTCATCGAGTGAAGTTTTGCCCAACGTGATGCCGAATATACGGGTGCTGTCGGGTGTCGGGTGGCTGATATTCCATGGCAAGGTTTCGGGGGTGTGGACGGCATTGTCGGGTGCGAGAAGGAGGAGGAATATAGACACGGTTGCGAGCGCAACTACCCCAAAAATGATTTTCTTGTCCATGTGTTATTCGTTTTCCGCAGGATGTGGGTAGTAGGCCAAGGCCCCGGCAGGTACTTTGCCGTCCTTGGACTGATGTTCGGCGTCAAATTCCATGACCACCAGTCCCAGCACTGCCACCATGAACACCAGGCCCAAAATGCTGGAAAACGCCGTAATGGCGACCCCTTTCATACCCAACGCGTGGCCGCCATAAAAAAATGCGATGCTGAGGGTCCCCAGCGTTAAAAACAGAATGAGAAACAGGCGTGCGCGTTTGGCTGCAAATTGCCAGTGGCAGCGGATAAACCAGGAGGGTTCGCTGGTAAGCGAACGCTTCGCGCTGATCAGGATGTAACCGAGCAATGATAGGGAGATGACAACCATCAGAATCATCGGGATGCTGCTCGTCTTGATGAGAGTCAAGGCCATCAAAAAAAGAAAAATATGGTTGACGACCAGGTTGAACAGCAGCGCCGCGTGCAAATGGCGTGCGCGTTTTCTCTCTGCGGCACTGGTTAGAATGTCATTCATGAATTGCCTCTTTGAAATAATGATGTTGATGAAAATCAGGTTGCGAATAATCCGCTCAAGCGGGGGTGCTGTCAAACTAATATCGCGAGTTATTGAGGCAAGCTTGCAGGCGCTGCAAATCGAGTATTTCGATCGAGCGGACCCTGACGCTGATCAGCCCGTCATCCTGAAAATGTGAAAAAGTACGACTGACTGTTTCCAGTTGCAGCCCCAGATATCTGCCGATCTCATGGCGTGACATGCGCAACTGGAATTTTGTCGGCGAAAGTCCGCGTGCGGCGAAACGTTGCGACAAATTGAGCAGGAAAGCAGCCAGGCGTTGTTCGGCGCGCATCGAACCGAGCAGCAGCATGATGCCCTGATCGCGCACGATCTCGCGGCTCATGATCTTGTGCAGATGACGCTGCAGGTTGGGTATCTCGCGGCTAAGTGCTTCGAGCTTGCTGAATGGCAGCTCGCACACTTCGCTGTTTTCCATCGCCACGGCATCGCAAGTATGCTTGTCGCTGCTGATCGCGTCCATGCCGATGATCTCCCCGACCATCTGAAAGCCGGTGACCTGCTCGTGGCCATCCTCGTGCAACACCTGTGTCTTGAATGAGCCGCTGTGGATGGCGTACAGTGACTGGAACTTGTCCCCGCAACGGTAAAGATAATCGCCGCGGGTAAAGCTGCGCTTCGAGTGGCTAAGTTCATCCAGCTTGCGCATCTCGGCAGCGTTGAGATCGACGGGCAGGCAAAGTTCAGCCAGATTGCAGCTGGAGCAGGCCAAATTGGGTCGGGCGTATAAAACGGGTCGTTGCACGGTACTTGCCTTTATAAACTCAGGAAGCAGTGGGTAGGGAGCTTGCCAGCCACTTCCTGCTTGCCACCGGAGCAATATGACACGGATTTTGACATATATCAAACCGATATGGGCGCATAGCTGGCATAGTTCGGGGGACTTCGAGGAGGAATCATGGGTAATGCAGTCAATCAACTGGTAGTGGATCTGGAACTGATACGCAGACTGGACAAGAACGGTCCGCGTTACACCTCATATCCGACCGCAGACCGATTCGTTGAAGCCTTCAACGCCGAAACTTACGCGCAGTGGGTGGCCAAGCGAGAGATCGGCGGAATCGCGCGTCCTTTGTCGCTGTATATCCACATCCCGTTCTGCAACACGCTGTGTTTCTACTGTGCCTGCAACAAGGTGATCACCAAGGACAAGAGTAAAGCCGGCGAATACGTGCGTTACCTGATCAAGGAAATGGCCATGCAGGCGATGCTGCTCGGCCCGGATCAGGTGATCGAGCAACTGCACTTCGGCGGAGGCACGCCGACATTCCTCAGCGATGACGAGATCCGCCAGGTGATGAACGCGATCCGCCAACACTTCAAGCTGGTGAAGGACGGCGAATATTCCATCGAGATCGACCCGCGCAAGGTCAGCAATGAAACCATCGCGCTGCTCGGCGAAGTGGGCTTCAACCGCATCAGCATCGGGGTGCAGGATTTCGATGCCGAGGTGCAGCGAGCGGTGAACCGCATCCAGAGCGAAGAAGAGACGCTGCGGGTGATCCATGCGGCGCGCGCCAATGGTTTCAAGTCGGTGAGCATCGACTTGATCTACGGCTTGCCCAAACAGACGCTGGAAGGCTTCGGCGCGACGCTGGACAAGGTGATCTCAGCCGATCCTGACCGGATGTCCATCTACAATTATGCGCACATGCCGACCATGTTCAAGCCACAGCGGCGGATCCATGAGGAGGATCTGCCGGCGCCGCAGGTGAAGCTGGACATTCTCAGCATGGCGGTGGATAAACTGACCAGGGCGGGCTATGTGTATATCGGCATGGACCACTTCGCCAAGCCGGAAGACGAGCTGGCCGTGGCGCAGCGCCAGGGCAGGCTGCACCGCAACTTTCAGGGTTACTCGACCCATTCCGACTGCGACCTGGTCGCGCTCGGACTGAGTGCGATCGGCAAGATCGGCCCGACCTACAGCCAGAATTTCCGCGAACTGGAAGATTATTACGATGCGCTGGACCGGGACGTGTTGCCGATCATGCGCGGCATGGAATTGAATGCAGATGATCTGGTGCGCCGCGCGATCATCCAGGCGTTGATGTGCCACTTCGAGCTCACCAAGGAATCGTTCAACATCGCCTACCTGATCGATTTTGACCGCTACTTTGCCACCGAGATGGAAGAGCTGCGCGAATATGAACGTGAGGGCCTGCTGGAGATCTCACCGCAAACCATCACCGTGACGCCCAAGGGGCGGATGCTGATACGCAACATCTGCATGGTGTTCGACAAATATCTGCGCACGCGGAAGGAGCATGCCACTTATTCCAAGGTGATCTAGACGTAGGGGCGTGATTCATCACGCCCTCCAGCGTTCCGCTATAATCCGCCCCTGTCTTTTTTGCCGGGGCGCACATGAACAAAATCCTGAAGTACAGTCTGCTGGGCACGGCTACGCTGGTTGGCATCGCCGTGGCCGGTGCCGCTTATGTGGCGCTGACCTTCGATCCCAACGATTACAAGGCGCAGATCATCCGGGCGGTGAAGGACAGCACGCAGCGCAACCTGCGCCTGGACGGCGACATCAAGTTGTCGTTCTACCCCAACATCGGCGCGAGTCTGAGCAAAGTGTCATTGTCCGAGTTCGGGAGTGACAAGGAGTTTGCGGCGATCGAGTCCGCGCGCGTCTCGCTCGCTTTGCTGCCGCTTCTGCGCAGGCAGGTGGTGGTGAACGAGGTGGCGGTGAGCGGGTTGAAAGCCGGTTTGGTGCTGCGCAAGGACGGCACGACCAACATCGACGACCTGCTCGGTCAAGCAGGACAGCAGCAGCCGGAGCAGAAGGCCGTCGCCGGCCCGCCGGTCAAGTTCGACATCGCCTCGGTATCCGTGGAAAAAACCAACCTCAGCTATCGCGATGAAGGCAGTGGCGCGCAATATGCGATCAAGGACCTGAATCTCAAGACCGGACGCATCGCCATCGGCGTGCCGGGCAAGATCGATCTGACGGCTGGCATACAGGCCAATCAGCCCAAGCTGGACCTCGCCGTGCAACTCAAGACCATGCTGACATTCGATCTGGACAAGCAAAGGTATCAGTTGCAGGGTCTGGAACTGCAGGCTAGCGGCGCGGCCCTGGATATCAGCAACCTGAAAGTGAAAGCCAGTGGCGATGTGAGTGCGGACCTGACCACGCAGGAATTCGGCGCGAAGAAATTCGCGCTGGATGCGAGCGGCGTAAAGGTAAAGGACAAGTTCGAAGCCACACTGGAGGCGCCGTCGCTGAGCCTTGCCAAGGACAAATATTCCGGCACCAAGCTGACGCTGAATGCCAAGCTGGATACGGCCTTCGGCAATATCGTCGCAAGCCTGACGCTGCCCGGTGTGGAAGGCAATGCGCAATCGTTCAAGATCAGCGCGCTGAGCCTGGATCTGGATGTGAAGCAGCCCGAGCAGGCTTTCAAGGTGAAGCTCAGTTCGCCGCTGTCGGGCAATATCAAATCGCAGCAATTCAATCTGGGCAACCTCAGCGTGGCGGTGACTGCCACCGGCGACAAATTGCCGAACAAGTCGGTGAGCAGCGAGATGAAGGGCAGCGTGCAGGTGGATGCCCTGAAGCAAAGCGTGCAGGCGAATCTCGCCGGCGGCTTGCTGCAAAGCCAGATCAGGGCCAAAGTCGGCGTGAAAGGCTTTGCCGATCCGGCGATAAAATTCGATGTGGATGTAGACCAGTTCGATGCAGACCTGTACCTGCCGAAAAAATCTGCCCAGACGACCAAGCCCCGATCAACAGACCCGGAGCAGGCAATGGATCTGTCCGCGCTGCGCAAACTCAATCTGGACGGCAGCCTGCGCATCGGTTCACTGAAGATGATGAACGTGAAATCCACGCAGTTGCGTGTGGATGTGAAAGCGCTGAATGGGCTGGTGAATATCAATCCGCTGTCCGCGAAGCTGTATCAGGGCAGCATGAACGGCAGCCTCAGCGTTAACGCGCAAGGCGCCCCCAGCTTTGCCATCAACCAGAAGTTCTCCGGTATCGACATCGCACCGTTGTTAAAAGATGCCGCCGATCTGGAGTTGGCCGAAGGCAAGGGCAATATCGTGCTCGACCTCACCGCGCAGGGCAACACCATCAGCGCGCTGAAGAAAGCACTGAACGGCAGCGTGTCGGTGAATCTGGCGAACGGGGCGATCAGGGGCATCAACCTCACCAAGCTGGTGCAGGGCATACAGAATCTCGGCAAGGACACCAGGGCGCAGACCTTGGGCGTGGACAAGAGCGAAAAGACCGAGTTCAGCGAGTTCAAGGCCAGCTTCAAGGTGCGTAACGGCGTGGCGCATAACGATGACCTGACGGTGAAATCCACAGTTCTGCGCCTGAGCGGCACCGGCGACATCGACATCGGCCATGACAGCCTGGACTACAGCGCCAAGGCCGCACTAGCCAAGACTGAGCAGGGCAGGACAGCAACATTACCGGTGCATGTGAGCGGTCCATTCGATGCGCTCAAATTCAAGATCGAATATGCAGCGCTGCTCGCTGATGTCGCCAGGCAAAAGTTCGACGAGAAGAAAGAGGAAGTGAAAGCCAAGGTGAAGGAAGATGCCAAGGCCAAGCTGCAGGAGGAATTGAAAAAGGGCTTGAAAGGCCTGTTCAAGTGATTGGAAGTCATGCAGGAGCGGGACATGCCCGCGAGCCTTCTGGTCGCGTGCATGGCCCGCTCCTGCAATTGACGTTGAATGCATAGTTTCGCTTCCCGCCTCATTGCCTGGCAAAGACAGCACGGTCGCCACGACCTGCCGTGGCAGGGCGCGGATGCCTACCGCGTGTGGCTGTCCGAGATCATGCTGCAGCAGACGCAGGTCGCCACTGTCATCCCGTATTTCCAGCGCTTTATCGTTTCATTTCCGACCCTCGCCTCTCTCGGGGCGGCGACCGAGGAGCAAGTGCTCGCGCACTGGAGCGGCTTGGGCTACTACGCGCGCGGACGCAACCTGCATCGCGCTGCACAACTCATCGTGGAAAAATATCACGGCGAATTCCCGCGCGAATTCGATCAGATACTCGAACTCCCCGGCATCGGCCGCTCCACCGCCGCCGCGATCTGCGCGCTGGCCTTCCACGAACGCCGCGCGATACTGGACGGCAACGTCAAGCGTGTGCTGGCGCGCTATTGCGGCATCAGCGGGTCACCCAGCGAGAAAACGGTGGAAGTGCAGCTTTGGCAACATGCAGAAGCATTGTTGCCGAAACGCGACATTGCCGCCTACATACAGGCACAGATGGATCTGGGCGCGACACTGTGCACGCGCAGCAAGCCGAGGTGCGGTGTATGTCCGGTGCAAAGTGATTGTGTTGCATTCCAGAGCGGACGGGTGAGCGAGCTTCCTACCCCGCGCCCGCGCAAAGCCGTGCCGGAAAGACACACCACGTTTTTATTGCTGATGCACGGCAACGACATCCTGCTGGAGAAGCGTCCCGGTAGCGGTATCTGGGGCGGGTTGTGGTGTCCACCACAACTGGAGGATGGGCAGAATGTCGTGGCGGATTATGTGCAGCGCAGCGGCATCGTGGTGAGCGAAAAAATCGAGAATCGTCATTCCCGCGCAGGCGGGAACCCAGCTAATTCAAAAATTCAGTGCGAAGCACTGCCAACATTCACCCACACCTTTACCCATTTCAAATTGCACATCACCCCGGTGCTGCTGCGCGTGGCGCACAAACCGCAACGGGTGCAACAACCGGGCAGCGTGTGGCTGGATGTGGAGGAGGTGTTACAGGCGGCGATACCGACACCAGTGCGCAAGTTGTTGAGATCACTTCATTCCGGAAGTTGCTGATCATCCGGCATCCCGTTTTGCTGTCTACATGATCTGCGCGATCTCAACACCTCTTTGGTTTGCAACTTGTTGCGCGGCACCAACGATCTCATGGTCGATCGAAATGTCCGGTTCGTCTGACTGTGGAAATCTTGCCAGCACGTCGTGCGAAAAGGCGCTGATGGTTTGCAGGGGTTCACTATTGCCGGCAGGAGCGGTTGCCTGAAAGAACAAGATGCCATCCCGTTGGGTGATCGCCAGCAGATAAGTATCGTGCCCATGCGCCGCCGCATTCTTGTCGCGGACTTCGAAGAACAGCGTGTCGCTGTCTCCAGAGCGCTCGGCGGATTCAAGCAGCAGTTGCGCGATGCCCTCGACCAAAGGCTGGGCCAGATTGAGATGAGGTGCCAGCGTGACGTGGTATTTCCCGGGGCGATCGATCACCAATGAGTTTTTCAGCGGGGGCGTTTTTCCCGGACGGAAAAATATCAGGTACAACATGCACAGGGTGATGAGGGTCAGGGTTTCTATCATGCTGGTTGGGTTTCTGTGGGGGCGATAGTCAGGTGTGAATTTTACATGCATCCGTTCGTGGTGAGGTATCGAACCAAGAATGGCCAAGGACAACTTCGCCGGGCTACCCACGGCGGTGTTGAATTGCTTCCGAGTTGCGACATTTGCAGAGGGCGTATTGCCATACGCCCCTACGTATTTCCGCCCCACTTCTTCATCAACTTCTGCTCCACCACCAGATGATCCAGTATCCGCGCCACAACAAAATCCACAATATCCTGCACACTCTGAGGGTGGTGATAGAAGCCCGGATTGGGCGGCATGATGACGGCGCCGGCGTGCGACAGTTTGAGCATGTTCTCCAGATGGATCGCGGAGAAGGGCATCTCGCGTGGCACTAAAATCAGAGTGCGTTTTTCCTTGAGCATCACGTCAGCGGCACGCGAAATTAAATCATCACTAATCCCGCCGGCGATCTTGCCCAGCGTGCCCATGGTGCACGGGCAGACCACCATCGCGTCGCCGGGGTTGGAGCCGGAGGCCATCGGTGCGTACCAGTCCTGGATGCCGAACACTTTCAGTTCGCCTCTGGATTTTCCGAAGCGCTCTGCGAACAGTTGCTCGGCATCCTGCGGGCGATTCGGCAACGTGAAATCCAGTTCCTGTTTGGCGACGATCTGCGCGGCTTGCGAGTACACCAGATGCACGCGCTGGCCGCCTTGCAGCAGGCATTCCAGCAGGCGCATGCCATAGGGCAGGCCGGAGGCGCCGGTAAAAGCCAGAGTTATCGTTTTCAAGTCGGGTTCTCGATTGCGTTAATGTTGAGAGTTTCCGCATTATCCATGAAACGCGCCGCGATCAATCCGTTCACCGTGCCGAACACCAATGCGGCAGTGGCGAAGATGGGAATGAGATAGGCGATGCCGGCATGCGGGATCAGCCACAGGTACACCACCAGCATCTGCCCGGTGATGTGCGCGAAAGCGGCGTAGATGCTGTGACTGACCGGGCCGAACCAGCGCGCCGGCAAATGCCGGGCGAAGGCCAGCACCAGCAGGCTGAGTACTGCGCCGGACAGGCTGAGGAAAAATCCCGGCGACAGAAAATTGCCGAACAGCAAGCTGCCTGCCAACACGCGCAGCAGCGTCACCCAAGCCGCCATACGCCAGCCGTAACGCGCCAGCACGATCAGCGTGACGATGTTGGCCAGCCCCGGTTTGACGCCGGGCAGCGGCGAGGGGATGGCGTTCTCCAGTATCGTCAGGCCGAGAGCCACCGCCGCCATGCGCGCGATGTGGTGGTCTTCGGCGGTGGTGTTTAGTCGTATTGAGGATTGAGTGAAAAGCTCGACCCCTCCCGGCCTCCCCTTGTCATAACCAGCGACTTGGCTATCGTCTTTTGATGGCCTAGTCGAATGGCTAGTCGTTATATCAGGGGAGGAGTTACTGCCCTGTTCTCCCCCTGACAGGGGGGATATAGAGGGGGTTAAAGTTATTCCTCGATCCTCGATCCTCAATCCTCGCTCCTAGTAATTGAGGCTGTCATATTTTTTTTTACTACCGACTAGCTCAATGCTGACCTGATTGGGCAGGCACAGCGCGATCTCGCCGGCCTGTTGCAGCCAGCCCTGGCGCACGCAGTATTGTCTTGGGCCGGGGTCGGAGGCGATGCGCGCTTTGCGCTTTTCGATGGTGATGATGCTGGTGCCGAGCGGGCCGGGCACTTCGATGCGTTGATCGCGCGATAGCGGGACCTCGCGGAATATCTTCCCGCCGCTGCGGATGATGGCCTTGTCGGCGAGGTCTCCGCTCCACAGTTTGAGCGTGAGCAGCACCACGCACACACTGCCCAGCAACAGTGTCAGCCAGTCGCCGGGCTTGATGTGTTGCAATGCTGTGCTGTACATGGCTTATTGGGACAGTTCGCGATGACGCACCAGCACCTGCTGCTGATGCTCAAAATAAGCCGCGAGTTTTTCGGCGAGATAGACCGAGCGGTGCTGTCCGCCGGTGCAGCCGATGGCAACGGTCAGATAGCTGCGATTGTCCGCGACGAAGCCGGGCAGCCAGCGTTCCACGAAATCGCGTATGTCGCTGTACATATCCTGCGCGCTGGGGGTGTTGTCCAGGAATTCGATCACCGCCGGGTCGCGCCCGGTGAGCGGTTGCAGTACCGGGTTATAGTGCGGGTTGGGCAGGCAGCGCACGTCGAACACCAGATCTGCATCCAGCGGGATGCCGTGCTTGTAGCCGAACGATTCGAACAACAGCGTCAGGCGGGCGCGATCCAGTTTGATGAACTGTTTGATCCAGGCGCGCAGCGCGTTTGCATTCAGCTCGGTGGTGTCAATGTGGTGACCGATGTCGCTGATCCCGGTGAGCAACTCGCGCTCCTGGCTGACGCACTCGGGCAGGGTGCGGGCTTTTTTGTCATTGGTCAGAAGCGTGGCATCGCTGAGCGGGTGCAGGCGGCGCGTCTCGGAGAAACGTTTTACCAGCGTATCATTCTGTGCATCAAGGAACAGCACATGCACATCCACGCCCTGTTGCTTGATCTGTTGCAACAGCGGCGGCAGGCGTTGCACGCTGTTGGCGCTGCGCACGTCTATGCTGACCGCGATGTTGTGATAACCGGCACGCTGCAAATGCTCCACCAGCGCGGCCAGCAGGTCGGCAGGCAGGTTGTCCACGCAGTAGTAACCGCTGTCTTCCAGCACCTTGAGCGCGATGCTCTTGCCGGAGCCGGACAGGCCGCTGATCAGAAATAGCTGCATTGATTATTCCATTTTCCAATCAATAGTGAATTGTAGGGGCGCGATTTATCGCGCCCCTACAAAATCATCAATCTTCCAGAAGCAGTTGGTCATGCCGGGCGATGAATTCCTGCATGCTGTCGATGCCGCGCTGTTGCAGCACGAAATTGCGCGCGGCTGCCTCGACCAATACCGCGAGGTTGCGGCCTGCGACCACCGGGATGTTCACGGTGCTGATGCTCACGCCGAGGATCTCCTGGTGCGTTGCGTTGAGCGGTAGGCGTTCGACCTGCGAGAGATCGCCGCCGGGTGGGCGATGCAGATGGACGATCAGCTTCAGGCTCTTTTTCCGCCGCACCGCTGTCTCGCCGAACATGGTGCGAATGTTCAATACGCCCAGACCGCGCACTTCGAGAAAATCGCGCAGCAGTTCAGGGCAGCGTCCCTCCAGCGTATCCGGGGCGATATGGTGCAATTCCACGATGTCGTCTGCAACCAGTCCGCTGCCGCGGGTGATGAGTTCGAGGCCGAGTTCGCTTTTGCCGACCGCACTTTCGCCGGTGATCATCACACCGACGCCCAGCACATCGAGAAACACGCCGTGCCGGCTGGTGGATTCCGCGAGTTCCTTGGCGAGATAATGGCGGATCAGCCACATCAGTTGCACGCTGGGTTTGGGGGAACAAAACAGCGGTATATGCGATTGGTTGGCGAAGGCGATCAGCTCCTCCGGGATATCGCTGGTGCCTGCCACGATCATGCAGGTCGTGCCGCTTTGTTCGATTTTCCGAAATGCCTTGCTGAGTTGGTCGCCGCCCAGCGTGCGCATATAATCCAGTTCGGTCTCGCTCAACACCTGCACCCAGTTGGGGTGGATCAGATTAAGATGGCCGACCAGTCCCTTGTTGGAGGCGGTGACTTCGCTGCTGTCTATGATGCGGTCGGTACCGTCCGCGCCGGCCACGCGGCTTAATTCAAGCCGTGCCTGCTTGTCTTCGAACAGTTGCCGGACGTTAACCTGGCTCATGGAAACTTATAAAAGAGAATTTTAGAGATTCCCATCATGCCGCGCTGTTCCAGTCATAGAACAGTTGATGGATGCTGGCAGCATCTTCGCTGGCGAGCAGGCGATTGCGGAATTGCCCATCGCTGAACATCTGTGCCAGTTCGCCGAGGATCTGCAGGTGCAGATCGGTGGCCCGATCCGGTACCAGCAGCACGAAGATCAGGTTTACCGGCACTCCATCCGGTGCATCGAACGGGATAGGGTGGGCCGTTTTCACAAATGCGGCGGTCGCGTCGCGCAGCTTGGGGATGCGGCCATGCGGAATGGCCACGCCTTGCCCCAGACCGGTTGACCCCAGCTTTTCGCGTGCGAACAGGCTGTCGAAAACCATGTTGTGGGCGATCTGCTGGTTGTTTTCAAACAGCAGCCCGACACGCTCGAATACGCGCTTCTTGCTGGTGGACTCGGTATCCAGCAGGATGTTGTCGGGCAACAGGATTTTGCTGATCAGGTTCATTGTGTATTTGGCAAAGAGGGGCGGCAGTTTTGATGTGCCTTCTTCCCGCGGGAGATAACCAGCGGCTTGACTGCCGTTGTTGGGCAGACTAGCCGAACGGCTATAACCAAACACTTGGCAACCGTCTTCTGGTTGCTTAGTGGGATGGCTAGTCGTTTCACCAGTAGTTCCATCAGCGTTATCTCCGGCTCGCGCATGGTAAATTATTCCGCAGCAGCGTGCTTGCCGGATTCATCATGGCGGCGTGCCGACAGTTTTTCCTTGTGTTTCATCACCTGGCGATCCAGCTTGTCCACCAGCGCATCGATCGCAGCATACAAGTTTTCGTCATCGCATTCCACAAACACATCCTTGCCGCTGATGTGTACGGTGGCCTCGGCTTTCTGCTTCAGTTTTTCAACTGAAAGGATGATGTTTATGTCGATCACCTGATCGAAATGGCGTTTGATCTTGGTGAATTTTCCAGTCGCATAGTCGCGGATGGCGGGGGTGATTTCGAGATGGCGGCCGGTTAGATGAAGGTTCATGACGTGCTCCTTTTGTTAGAGTGATTTACGGAGATTCACCGGGAGGATATGCAATGCTTCCCGGTACTTTGCTATGGTACGCCGGGCGACGACGATGCCCTGCTGTGCCAAGATTTCTGACATGCGACTGTCGGTGAGCGGTTTGTGCCCGTCTTCCGCGCTGACCAGTTGCTTGATCAGTTCGCGTATCGCGGTGGAAGAACAGGTTCCGCCGCTTTCGGTTGACAGGCCGCTGCCAAAGAAATGTTTGAATTCATATATGCCCCGCGGAGTCAGCATGAACTTTTGTGTGGTGCTGCGCGATATCGTGGATTCGTGCAGATCCAGTGACTCGGCGATCTCGCGCAGCACCAGCGGGCGCATGCCGATCTCGCCATGCTCGAAAAAGTTTCCCTGCCGTTCCACGATGGCTTCCGCCACGCGCAGAATGGTGTCGAAACGCTGCTGCAGGTTTTTGATCAGCCACTTCGCTTCCTGCAACTGTGTGGCGAGTTGCGAGGAATTGTTGTCGCCGCGCTGTTGCAGGATGTTGGCGTAGATCTGGTTGACGCGCAACTTGGGCATCGCCTCGGCATTGAGTCGCGCGCGCCATTTGTTTTTATATTTCTCCACGATCACGTCCGGCACCACGAAATCGGCGACGCTTTGGCCGAACTCGGTACCTGGTTTGGGATTCAAGCAGACGATGAGATGTTGTGCGGCGCGCAATTCGTCGTCCGAGCAGTGCAGCAGTTTTTTGATCTTGGCAAAATCATGCGCGGCGAGCAGTTCCAGGTGATGACTCACCAGACGGATCGCCAGTTCGAGTTGCGGGGTGTCATCCGGGAACGCCTTGAGTTGCAGTGCCAGGCATTCGCCCAGATTGCGTGCGCCAAGACCGGGCTGGTCCAGATGCTGCAGTTGCACCAATGCGGTTTCCAGATCATCCAGTGTGATTTCGAGCTCGGCCGGCAGCAGTTCGGCCAGTTCCTCCAGATTCTGTGCCAGATAACCGTTCTCATCCAGAGCGTCGATCAGCAATCCGACCACCCTGCGATCGCGGTCATCCAGGGAACTGGTGGTCAGCTGGCTATGCAAATGGGCGCGCAGGCTGGCCTGTTCGGCGGCCTGCTCGGGGAAGGTTTCGTCTTCATCGTCTTCGCTGCGCGCCATGCCGCCGCCGGTATTCCAGTCGGCAGGTTCGTTGCCGAAAGCGTCGGCACCGCGGTCGTCGCTATCGCTGTGGGTTTGCTCGGGTTCATCATTGGTTTTGCCTTCAGTGCCGCGCGGTTCGATGGGAAAGGTGCCGGTCGCAGAATCATCGGCCACTTCCAGCAGTGGATTTTCCTCGAGCATGCGCGCGACTTCCTGGTTCATGTCCTGCGTGGAGAGTTGCAGCAAGCGGATAGCCTGTTGCAACTGCGGGGTGAGCGTCAGTTGCTGTGAAAGTCGGAGCTGGAGAGCGGGTTTCATTGCCTAGTGTCGTGTCCGGGATGACTTCACGCTACAGCGTGAAGTGTTCACCCCGAGCTACTTTCCTCACGCCCTCATTATAGATGATTTCATCCGGCTTGCCTTCCGCCATTACCGAGCCGGCATTGATGATGTAGGCGCGATCGCAGATACCCAAAGTTTCGCGCACATTGTGGTCGGTGATCAGCACGCCTATATCGCGCTCCTTGAGGAAACGGATGATTTTCTGGATGTCCAGGACCGCGATGGGATCCACGCCGGCGAACGGTTCATCGAGCAGGATGAAGCGCGGGTCGGTCGCCAATGCGCGCGCGATCTCGACGCGCCGCCGCTCGCCGCCGGACAGGCTGATGGCCGGATTATCGCGGATGTGGGTGATATGCAGGTCTTCCAGCAACTCTTCCAGACGGGTCTGCAGGCCTTCATCGGCAAGCTTTTGCAGTTCCAGCACGGCGCGAATGTTTTGCTCCACTGTCAAACGCCGGAAGATCGTCGCTTCCTGCGGCAGATAACCCAGTCCCAGGCGTGCACGGCGATGTATAGGCAGGTGGGTGATGTTGGTGTCATCAATAAAGATTTCCCCTCCGTCCGCGGCGATCAGACCCACGATCATGTAGAACATGGTGGTCTTGCCCGCGCCGTTGGGACCGAGCAGGCCGACCACCTCGCCGCTTCTCACCGACAGGGACGCATCCTGTACCACGGTTCGCGAACCGTATTTCTTTTTCAGGCCGACTGCACGCAATTCGCTCATGTTCATTCCGGGGATGTAATGGTTGTGCCGGGTGTGACGGGCGGCGCGTCCGGTGTGGACGCGCCTGTTTTCGGTTTGGGTTGCAACACCGCGCGTACCCGCCCCGGTTTGGTATTTTTCGTGCCCGCGCTGCTGCTCACCTGGAAGGTTTCGGTTTTCATGCTGTAGGTGATGCGATCGCCGCGCACTTCGTCCGATTCGCGCTTGACGCGCGCCTGCACGTAGAAGTCCACGGTCCCGGTGCGTGTGTCATACTCGATGCGCTCGCCATAACCTTCCAGGTATTCTTCCGATCCTTCGCGCTTCTGCCGGAAACTGGCGGTATTTCCATACGCCCTGGCCTGATTGAAACCATCCTTGTACTGCACCACCTCGATCTTGTCGCCGCGTATCAGCAGGGTGCCCTGGGTCAATCGCACGCTGCCGGTGAAGGTGCTGGTTTGATGCATATCGTCGATCAGCACCTGATCGGCTTCCAGAAAAAACGGTTTGTCGCGGTCGGCGAGTTCGGCAAGGCAGGCCGGCGCAAAAGCCAGCAGGATGGTTGCCACAAGCAGGTTTTGCAAACCGCGGAATATTCCCGGATGGCCGCTGCGGCAGAGGATCAGCCGCATTGCCGAATGCCGCGGCGGCACGATCCGCGTGCCCAACCGTCCCTCGAAACTCACCCGAGGTTCGTTCTGGCCGGCAGCCGGGATCCCGCGGGAATTATTCACCGGGTTCACGATTGGCAGGCGGCACATATTCACTTTTCACTTTGGAGAGAAATTTAATGGTGCGCGTCTTGTTGTTTAATTCCATGCCGACCGCATTTACAGTGGTGTGCGCTTCGACAAGAGTGACAGCACGGTCCGAGTTCACCAATTCCCGGTCCGGGATGATGTGCAGATACTCGGTATGCAGCGCAAGCTCATCTTGCTGCGCGCCGGCCTTGCGCAGCACTTCGACGCCGCCCCGTAAAAACAGTTCATCTCCCTTGCCTGAGATGGAGCCGGACATGGCCGTGGCGAGCAGCGGCGGGCGATCTTCGGAGAGCAGGGTTACGCGCGGCAGTTCGAGCGCGGTGCTGTCGTCATCCGGATAATGCAGCATCCTTGTCGCGCTCAGGATGAAGTGCGGCGTACCCTGTTCGTTCAGCTTGATCGCGGAAAAGTTCTCCACTATGGAATCCGGATCGTGGTGCATGGTGTTGTCCGGCTTGGCAGCTTCCGGCTGCACCTGCCGGTCCAGCCAATAGGTTGCCCCCAGCAAGGCAAACAAAGGCAATACCGGCAGCCAATAACGGACACGAGTGGCAATGGTCATTGCAAATAGGGGGCCAACTGCTTGTCCAGCGTGCCTTGCGCCGACATGATCATCTCGCAGGTTTCCCGCACTGCGCCGTGCCCGCCGCTGCGCTGAGTGATGTAGTGGGAATGCTCGCGCACCAGCAGCGGAGCATCCGGCACGGTGACCGCCATCCCGACATGGCGCATCACGGTAAGGTCGACCACATCATCGCCCATGTAGGCGGCGGCATCACGCGAGAGTTTGAGTTTGTTGAGCAGTTCGACCATCGCATCAAGTTTTTTTTCCACCCCCTGATAGACATGCGCGATACCCAGATTCTCCGCGCGGGCTGTGACGCAGCGCGACGTGCGCCCGGTGATCAGGGCGATCTCCACCCCGCTGGCACGCAACATCTTCAGGCCGTGCCCGTCCTGCGAATTGAAGCGTTTGAATTCTTCGCCGGAATCGGAAAAATACAATCCGCCGTCGGTCATCACGCCATCCACATCAAAGGCGACCAGGCGTATCAATTTTGCGCGGCTTGTCAGCATGAATTTCTCCTAATAAACGCAGGGTGGGCAGAAAAATCTGCCCACCCTGCACGACTAAATCACTTTTGCGTGCAACAGGTCGTGCATGTTCAGTGCGCCGACCAGCTTGTTCTGCCCGTCCACCACCAGCATCTGGCTGATGTTGTATTGTTCCATCTGCTGCACAGCTTCGGCGGCCAGGCTGCCCGGGCTGATGCAGCGCGGGTTGGCGGACATCACGCCGTGTATCGGTGTGGAATTGAAATCCAGTTTTCTTTCCAGCGTGCGGCGCAAGTCCCCGTCGGTGTAAATGCCCAGCACACGCTGTTCCACGTCCACGATGGCGGTCATACCCACGCCTTTTTTCGAGATTTCCAGGACCGCGTCGCCCAGCATCGCGTTTTCGCGGACCATTGGCAGACGCTCGCCGCTGCGCATGATGTCGCTCACATGGGTGAGCAGGCGCCGCCCCAGGCTGCCACCCGGATGCGAACGGGCAAAATCCTCCGCACCGAAACCTTTTGCATCCAGCAATGCCACCGCCAGCGCATCGCCCAGCGCCAGGGCCGCCGTTGTGCTGGCGGTGGGAGCCAAACCCATCGGGCAGGCCTCCTTGTCCACTGCCGCATTGAGATGCACGTCGGCGACTTTGGCCAGGCTGGAGACGGGATTGCCGGTCATGCTGATGAGTTTGGCACCCTGCCGTTTGATGGCCGGCACGATGGCCATCAATTCCTGACTCTCGCCGGAATAGGATAGGGCGATGATGACATCCGCGCTGGTGATCATGCCGAGGTCGCCGTGGCTGGCTTCGCCCGGATGCACGAAATAGGCGGGGGTTCCGGTGCTGGACAGGGTCGCGGCGATCTTGCGCGCGATATGCCCGGACTTGCCCATGCCGCTGACGATGACGCGGCCTTCGCAGCACAGGATCACATCAAGCGCGTGCAGGAAATTTTCATCGAGACGCGCGGCGAGGGCCTGCACTGCTGCAGCCTCGATATTCAAAACTTCGCGTGCAAGCTCAAGTGCGTGCGGTGTGGCGGCAAGGGATTTGTTCATATGCGTTATTATAGCTTGTAGCCGGTAGGCAGGGGTGAGGGAACCGAACCCCGGCGATTCCATGTCGATTTTTGCCGGGGTTCGCAAACTCAACCCGGCCTGCAAACTTTGCAAAGCTTGTCTTAGTGCGGCATTATCGGGGTGGGGAATCGCACACACTCACCAAGACTATGGAAAGCTCACTCTCGCTGGTTCTTATTCTGCTCGCCACTGCCGTGATGGTGGTGGTGCTGTGCCGTATCCTGCATTTGCCGGTGATGCTGGGCTATCTGTCGGTCGGCATCCTGATCGGACCGCATGCACTGGCGTGGATACCGGATGCGGTGGGAACCCGGCATCTCGCCGAGTTTGGCGTGGTGTTCCTGATGTTCAGCATCGGCCTGGAATTCAGCCTGACGCGCCTGATGGCGATGAAGCGCACGGTATTCGGACTGGGCGGGGCACAGGTGATCGTCTCCATGCTGCTGGTCATGGCGGTCGCGGCCGTATTTGGTATGGATTGGCGTGCCGGCCTGGCATTGGGCGGTGTGCTGGCGATGTCCTCCACCGCCATCGTCAGCAAGATGCTGGTCGAGCGGGCCGAACTGAATCTGCCTTACGGGCAGCAAATGATGGGCGTGCTGCTGTTCCAGGATCTTGCTGTCGTTCCGCTGTTGATCATCATTCCGGCACTGGCCACGAGTACCGACGATCTTCCCGCCACGCTGGCCTACGCGACGATCAAGGCGATTGTGGTGCTGCTGGTGTTGCTGGTGTTCGGGCAGCACCTGATGCGGCCATGGTTTCACATCGTGGCACGGCAGAAATCCTCCGAATTGTTCATGCTCAACGTGTTGCTCATCACGTTGGGCCTGGCCTATTTCACCGAACTGGCGGGCTTGTCGCTGGCGCTGGGTGCGTTCGTCGCGGGCATGCTGATCTCCGAAACCGAATACCGCTATCAGGTGGAAGAAGACATCAAACCGTTCCGTGACGTGCTGCTCGGCCTGTTCTTCGTCACGGTCGGCATGAAGCTCGATCTGGGCAGTGTGGTCGGAGACTTCGGCTGGATACTTGTGGCACTGTTGGCGCTGATCCTGTTCAAGGCGCTGATCGTGGCAGTGCTGGCGCGCGTTCTGGAAGGGGATTGGGGCGTGGCGTTACGCAGCGCGATCGGCCTGGCGCAGGCCGGTGAATTCGGGTTCGTGCTGCTGACGCTGGCGGATGGGGCGCACTTGCTCAATGGTGCAGCCATGCAGATCACGCTGGCGGCGATGTTGCTCTCGATGCTGGCCGCGCCGTTCCTGATCCAATATGGCGAAGCCATCGCACGGCGCTTTTCTGCAGCCGAGTGGACCAACCGCGCGATGCAGATGCACCAGATCGCGATACAGAGCATGGGCAGCAAAGGCCATGTGATCATTTGCGGCTACGGCCGCAGCGGCAGCACGCTGGCGCGTTTCCTGGAACAGGAAAACCTGGGTTTCATCGCGCTGGATCTCGATTCAAACCGCGTAAGGGCAGCGCTGGCGGCGAAGAAAAGCGTGGTATACGGCGATGCCGCCAAGCGCGAAGTGCTGATGGCCGCCGGACTGATGCGCGCCAAGGCACTGGTGGTCTCCTACAAGGACAAGCATTCCGCGCTGGCGATCCTGCGCCATGTCAAGGAGCTGCGCCCCGACCTGCCGGTGGTGGTGCGCACCAACGACGACACCCATGTGGAAGCGTTGAAGGAGGCCGGTGCGGCGGAAGTGGTCGCCGAAGTGCTGGAAGGCAGCGTGATGCTCGCCTCGCAAGTGCTGCTGATGGCGGGCGTGCCGCTCAACCGCGTGATCCGCCGTGTCCAAGAGACGCGTGCGCGCCGTTATGCGGTGTTCAGCAGCTATTTCCGCAGCGCCCAATACGAGCTGGACGAGGCGAGCGAAAGCCTGCAACCGCGCTTCCTCAGCGCGTTGCTCAGGGAAGACTCCGCCGCTGTTGGCAAGAGATTGCGCGAGATGGGCCTGGATACCTTGAATGTCGAAGTGAACGCGGTGCGACGGCGCAATCTGCGCGGCGCGCAACCGAGCGAAGAAATGCTGTTGCAAACCGGGGATGTGCTGGTGTTGTTCGGCTTGCCGGAAGCGCTGCAGCAGGCGGAGACCAGATTGCACAAGGGGTGAGCAGGGGATGCGGGATTCAGGATACGCCGCACAGCGGCACACCATATCAGCTTTCCGAACCGCAATAAAAAAAGCCCGCCGAAGCGGGCTTGGTCACGCCGGGTGAGTGTTTAGTAACCCATGCATACCAGGTAAGTTTGGTCATCGACAATATCGACGGTCGCAGTTGCCGCCGGCGGAGGGGTAGTAGTACCGCCGGATACCAGCACCGAGCCGGTTGAAGTCTGGCCGTTATCCAGAGTGGTATCAAGCTGCTTGGCAAATTTGCCGGGTATGGAGTCGGAACAGACCACGTATGTTCCCTTTACTCCGGTGATTGGAATGTTGTTCAGGGAGTTGGTTATCCCGATCCTGCCGCCGACCGCATTTTTGGAAACGTAATCGGTACCCGGGTCGTTGGTATCTATTGACCCCGGGCCAAAACCGGCCAGGCGGATGTGTTGCCAGAACACATAGGATTCCTCGGTGATATCCTGGGAGTCCCAGTCGCCGTCAATGATGCCGTTGCCAGGTGCACACTTGTTTGCACCTGGCGGAGTACATGCGGTCCCGCCCGATAAATGTGTGGTAGCGCTTGCATCATCTCCCGGCAGGGCCTTGTACTTGTCCTGAAAACCGTAGATGTACACCGGGATGTTCTTGAAATCACCGGCGAGGTTCTTGACCTTGGCGCTGTTGATCAACTCCTGGCCTTTCAGCACGCCGCCAAGCAGCAGGCCGATGATCACCAGCACGATGGCGATTTCGATCAAGGTAAAACCGGATTGATTGCGTTTCATTATGGTACCCTCCTAGCGATAATTGTGAATGCTGCGTTGAGACATTATGCAAGTGCCGTGCCAATGTTGCGCCGGGATTCTTTTTTTCGTTTTTGCGCCTAAAAAACAAATATAACCAACAGGTTGGATAAATGTATAGTTTGTTTGACAAGTGTGCACGGAGATTACTGACGGGCGTCAGCAACCAGACAGGGGTCATTTCGACGAGATGTTGACAGAAGTGGTGACGGGATGCTGACACTCAATTGGAAAAATCGCTTGCTTACCGGTCGCTGGCTGTTGCTGGCGATGCTGGCGCTGTTGCACCTCGCGCTGATGGCCGGCGTGACGAGTCTATGGGCGCACCCGTTGCTGCTTGCCCACCTCGGCCTGTTCCTGCTCTGGCAGCCGCTGTGGCGCGGCGAAAGCGAGCTGGGGCTGGGTGCCATGGTATTCATCGCGCTGGCGGCGGCCGCCACGGTATTCTGGCTGAGCTGGTGGGCGATGGCGTTCTGGCTGACCGGACTGTTTGGCCTGGTCGGCGCGCGCGTGTTCGCCTTTCGCGACCGCTGGACGCGGCTGTTATACCTTGCGGTGATGGGCTATTTGCTTGCGGTGTTGCTGCTCTGGGTGGTGCCGAATCTGTTTGCATCACAGTCCACCATCGAGTTGGTGCAGGCGCAATCCGTCCTGGAGGCGGGGCGCATCCTGATGTGGTATGTGCTCCCGCTGCTGCTGGCCATTGTGGCCGTGCCGATCGGCAACGAGCAGAGCGAAAACGTCCAGCCGCCGGATTTGATCTACAGCCTGCTGTTGTTCATGCTGCTGGCGCTGGTGGTGCTCGGCAGCCTGGCCTTCATGAATCTGGGGCGCCTGGATTATTTTGCAGCCCTGCTGCGCACGTTGTTCCTGATGGGATTGGTGTTGCTGGCCCTGGGCGGATTGTGGAATCCGCGTTTCGGTTTCAGCGGCCTGCAAGTATTGTTCTCGCGCTATCTGTTGAACGTCGGCACGCCGTTTGAAAGCTGGCTCACCCGATTGGCCGGGGCCGCCCAGCGGGAACCCGATGCGGCAACCTATCTGGTATGCGCCATGGATCTGCTGGCGGATCTTCCATGGCTATCCGGCCTGTCCTGGCAATCTCCCGATGGAGCGGGGCAGTTCGGGCAATTCAGCGAACACGCGGTGTTGGCAGAGGAAGGCGAATTGCGGCTGACTTTATATACCGGGCAAGCACTCAATCCTGCCTTGCTGCTGCACGTTCAACTGCTCGCGCAACTGATCGGCTACTTTTACCAGGCCAAACAGCGCGAACAAAGCCTGCGCGAGATCACGCGATTGCAGGCTGTGTACGAGACCGGGTCGCGTCTTACTCACGATCTCAAGAATATGCTGCAATCGTTGCTTTCGCTCACCTCCATCGCACAAAGCCGCGCACAAACGGCGCAGCAGTTGCTGCAACAGCAGCTTCCGCTGCTCACGCAGCGTATCGAGCATACCCTGACCAAGCTCCAGCAGCCGCAAACCGTGAACGAAACCCCGCAACTCGCCCTGGGCGCATGGTGGGATGCGGTGCGGTTGCGCAACCAGTATCAGGCTATCGACTGGTACGCGCCGGACAGGCTGCCGGCCAAGGATATTCCCGCCCCCTTGTTCGATTGCGTGATCGACAACCTGCTGGATAACGTCCTGAAAAAGCGCCAGTCGGATCCGGGTATCGCCATTTCGGTCGCGATCCAGGCCGAACCATTGCGTCTGGTGGTCTGCGATAACGGCGATCCGATACCGGAAACTGTCACCGCGAATCTGCTGCGCGGTGTTGTGGTCTCTGAAAATGGCTTCGGGATAGGCTTGTACCAAGCCTCGCGCTGGGCCGATCAATTGGGATATCGCCTTAAGCTGACCAGCAACCGGGCGGGAAAAGTGTGCTTCGAGCTGTGCGGGTGATGACATTGCCCGGTGCGCCTCAAACCACCCCCGGCATCCCGCGCGCCGACCGCGACGCTGCGCTTCACGCCGGGGTATCGATAACCGGAGCAGGGTGGCTGCAGTCGTTATCGGGAACCATTGCCCTGCCTTGATCCCCCGTCCGAACCCGGCGGGCGGGGGTTGCGGTTTTGTCAGGGGAAATCCTACAAGCCGGGTCCCCGAATCCTTACAAAAGAAAAGGTATCGTTCTTATTTCAACTGCCGAGCCTACCCGTAATACTTCGTCCGTCTGAATCAAGCCGACCGGGATCCAAAAAATCGGCTACCGAAAGACGCAGTTTATCCAAAGTTGTCCAGTTCTTCACTGGCTTACAAGGGGGCTCTATGAACACCATGCAATTGCAAGAAGGCATCCGCGACATCAATCTGACCTATCTGATGCTGGCCCAGCAAATGATCAAGAAAGACAAGCCGGCCGCAATTTTCCGGTTGGGTATCAGCCAGGATCTGGTGGATGTGATCGGTAAACTTACCCCGTCACAAATCATCAAGATGGCGGCATCCAACATGCTGCTGTGCCGGTTTCGCTTTGACGAGAATCTGTTGCTCAATCTGGTGTCCGATTGCAGCGGGGATCGCATGATGTCCCAGGCGCATGCGGCGATCCTGATGTCGGCCCAACCCGTTGAAGAATTCGCATAGGCGGGGGCACCGTGGCAATCAAAACCGTGCTGGGCGAGACACAGCAAGTCAAGATCGCGATCGATCTGATCGAAATGGGTGCGCGCTTGCAGTTGGTGCAGGAAGAAACCTCGCTGAGCCGTGAACGATTGCTCAAGCTGTATAAGGAAATCAAGAGCGAGTCGCCTTCCAAGGGAATGTTGCCCTATTCGACCGATTGGTTCATGTGCTGGCAGCCCAACATCCATTCCTCGCTGTTCATGGATATTTACCAGTTCCTGGTCAAAAATGCCGGAGTCGAGGGTGTGCATGCCTTGATCAGCGCTTATCGTTTATACCTCGACCAGGTGCAGGGCATCGAAGAAGCCGAACCCGTGCTGAGTATCACCCGCGCATGGTCCATGATCCGGTTCTTCAAGGCGGGGATGCTGCGACTCGCACCCTGTATGGAATGCAGCGGACATTTTGTCATTCATGCGGGTGACCTGCATGCAGATTATGTGTGCGGCATCTGCCATCCTCCCGCGCGTGCCGGCAAAACAAAGGCTGCCAGACTGACAGTTGCCGCACAGCCCGCTTGACCACTCCATACACCTGCCGGCGGGCCACCCTCTGGTGCCCATGTTGTTCCGGCGGTGCGATGGATCCCCCGTTACTTCCTGCCCCGCGAGTTACAGATGCCTGTTCCGTCATGTTCATGCCGGCGGTAAGGAAGGTGTTGTTTAAAATTCAATGCCGCGAATTGGCGGGTATTTGTGCCCCTATCCCGATGAAGACAACCGGTTTACTGCCGTTATTGTACTGAAATAATGGGGTATCCCTCATATAACGCGACAGCCGGGAGATGAACAATGGGCAATTGGTGGAGTGAGCTTTCCTTGAAACGCAAGTTGCAGTTGCCTATCCAGCTGATGCTGGTGGTGGTATTGGTGCTTGCGCAGTATGTGGCATTGGGAAAATTTGAAGAACATGTCCTGGAGGAATCCAGGCAAAAAGCCCTGGTCTCCGCGGATGGCGTGCTGAATGGCCTGAACATGCTGATGATCAACGGCATTATCAGCGATCCCGAGCAGCGTATTTTGTATATCAAGAAAATGAGCGACTCGGAAAAAATCGTCGAGTTGCGCGTCATGCGCGGCAAGGTGGTGCAGGACCAATTCGGTCCGGGCTTGCCTTCCGAGCAGCCGGTCGACGAACTGGATCGCGCCGCGTTGAACAGCGCGCAAGTGCAAACCCGTTTGTCGAGCCAGAATGACCGGCAGTCGCTGCGGGTGGTGGTTCCCTTCATTGCCAGAAAAGAATTTCGCGGCACCAACTGCCTGATGTGCCATATGGTGGCGGAAGGCGCGGTGAACGGCGCGGCCAGCATCACGCTGGATCTAAGCGAGGAATTCTCCCAGATCAGCCGGGCCAATTACGCGTTGTGGAGCGCGCAGATCGCAATCCAGGTCGTTCTGTATCTGCTGATCGGCTGGTTGATCGGCAAAGTGACCAGAGCTACGCGCGAATTGCAGGATGTCATGCAGACCATGAATGTCGACGGTGATTTATCCAAACGTGTGGTGGTGCGCAGCCAGGATGAGATCGGCAAGACCGCGCAGGCGTTCAACGGGCTGGTTGACGGTATCGCCAATATCATCCGGCAGGTGCTTGACAATGCCGCCAGGGTTTCCGGATCGGCTGCGCAATTGTCCGCCTCCTCATCGCAAATTGCGCAAAGCTCCCATGCGCAGAGCGAGGCCGCAGGCTCCACGGCAGCCGCGGTGGAACAGATCACCGTGAGTATCAATTCGGTGGCGGCGAATGCCGAGGATGTGCGCAGGTTGTCGGAGAAGAGTCTGCACCAGACCCAGCAAGGCAACCAGGATTTGACCGCAATGATCCGCGAGATCCGGCTGGTGCAGGAGGCGGTCAATCAGATCGCGGGTTCGGTCAAGGAGTACGTCGATAGCACCCGTTCGATCGCGGGTATGACCCAGCATGTGAAGGATATCGCCGACCAGACCAATTTGCTGGCGCTGAACGTGACGATAGAAGCGGCTCGGGCGGGCGAGCAAGGTCGCAGTTTCGCCGTGGTGGCCGATGAAGTGCGCAAACTGGCGGAAAAATCCGCCAAATCGGCCGGCGAGATCGACCAGGTGACCAACGCGCTGAACCAGAAATCCTCCCTGGTCGAGAAGGTTGTCCAGGCCGGTTTGCGATCTTTGCAGGCGACCCAGGAGCAGGTGGAGCGTGTCTACAAGGTATTGATCGAAGCGGGCGATGCGGTATTGCAATCCAGTCAAGGCGTGAGCGATATCTCGGCATCGGTCAGCGAGCAAAGTCTGGCCAGTACAGAGATCGCGCGCAACGTGGAGAAGATCGCGCAAATGTCGGAAGAGAACCATGAGGCAGTGCGTTCGAATAACAGGGAGATCGTGCATCTGGAGCAATTGGCTAAAGAATTGCAGGATGCAGTGAGCCGGTTCAAGGTTTGAAACCCTCCCAACCCAGCCCTGACAAGGGGGCGTTGGTTGTTTGACAAGGGGTTTCATCAGAGGGGTTTTATGGAGAAATATATGCCAGGGTTGTTGATATATGTCTGAGCTGTTGAAAGACATCGATGCCCGAACCGGATCGGCGGGAAGCGGCAAGCTGGAGATTTTGATGTTCACATTGGGCCGGGATATTCGCACCGGCCGCGATGTGACCTTCGGCATCGATGTGTTCAACGTGCGCGAGGTGTTGCGCATCCCGGCGATCACCGGTGTTCCGAAAATGCCCCCGTCGGTGGCGGGGTTGGTGAATTTGCACGGTGTCTCGGTGCCGGTGATAGATCTGGCCAAATATATCGGTACCGAAACCGATTGCAAACCGGAAAGCATGATGGTCACCGAGCATGGCGGCCAGACGCAGGGATTTCTTGTCAAAGGGGTGGGCAACATCCTGCTTGTGGATACTGCCGAGATGCGTGTGCCGCCGGCGATGCTGCTGGCGGAAATGGGAGGATTGGTGTCCGCGATCACCGAACTCGACGATGGCCGCCTGGTGGTGATATTGGATGTGGCAAGAGTCCTCGCGGAAACCGGCCACTTTGACAGCGCCGGGAAGGTCTTTAAAAAAGCGCGGCCGCAACCAGGCGAGCACACGGTATATTCTGCCAATGATTCATCGGCGGCACGCGATCGGGGCGCGCGCACGCCGGATGTGATGCAGGCGGTGATGAGTCACGGGGAAGCCAGGCCGGATGATGATCAGGTTGGCTTGCCGGACCGAATCGACGCGCGTGCCGAGCTGGCGGGTTCCGGCAAGATGGAAATCCTGCTGTTCAGCCTGGGCGGCAATGAAAAATACGGCATCAATGTGTTCAAGGTCAGGGAGGTTTGCCCGGCCGGGAAAATCGCCCGTACCCCGAACATGCCGAATGGCGTGGACGGCATCGTGTTGTTGCACGGGAATGTGATGCCGGTGCTGAATCTGGCCAGTTTCATGGGGATGCATCCGGATGCGCAGCACCGTACCATGATGGTCACGGAATTTAACAATCAGGTGCTGGGCTTTTTGGTGCGGGGCGTGGATCGTGTCATCCGGGTCGATTGGGACAAGGTTCGCGCGCCCGAAGGAATGCCTTCCGACAAGGGGGCGCTGATCACCGCGACTGCCGAGATGGAAGATGGCTCGCTGATCACGATCCTGGATGTGGAACAGATCCTGGCCAATGCGTTTGGTGAAGCGGTCGTGGGAAATGTCAAGAGGATGGAAGCGGGGCGTGATCTGTGCATTTTTTTCGCCGATGACTCGGCGGTTGCACGAAAAAAAATTTCCGAGGTACTGGACAAGATGGGCGTCAAGCATATTCAGGCAAGCAATGGCAATGAGGCGTGGGACAGACTGAAGGCGCTGGCTGATGCCGCTCACAGCGCGGGAACAAAACTGCACGACCGGATACAAGTGGTTTTGACCGATGCGGAAATGCCGGAGATGGATGGTTATGTGTTGACCCAGCACATCAAGGCAGATCGCCGTTTTGACGGGATTCCGGTGGTGATGCACTCGTCGTTATCCTCCGAGGCCAACCGCGCAATGGCGCGGCGTGTCGGGGTTGATTATTATGTGCCGAAATTCGATTCGATGATTTTGTCTTCAACGCTGCGTTCGTTGTTGATATAACTGCTGCAAGCTGCTTTAGGGGTTGTCATGGGAATACAGGATACAAGATTTTTGGTGGTGGATGATTTTTCCACGATGCGACGCATCGTGCGCAATCTGCTCAAGGAGTTGGGTTTCATGAATGTGCAGGAAGCCGAGGACGGAGTGGAGGCTTTGGCCAAACTTAGGGCAGAGCCGTTTGATTTTGTGGTGACGGACTGGAACATGCCCAATATGACCGGCATCGAGTTGCTGCAGGCGATCCGTGCTGACGCCAGGCTTGAACATTTGCCGGTGCTGATGGTGACGGCGGAGGCAAAGAGGGAGAATATCATCTTGGCTGCGCAGGCGGGGGCAAGCGGTTACGTGGTAAAACCCTTTACGGCGGCCAAGCTGGATGAGAAGCTGATGAAAATATTTCAAACTATGCAAGAGTGACTGATGGCATGACTGAAAATACTGAAACTGAAGATCTCGAAGCATTGTTCGATAGCATCGTGGCGGCGAATCGCGATGCGCGGGCGCGGGCCAGAGCAACGCCGGCAACTGCGCCCGGAAGGGATTACTCTGTCCCCGCTTCAGCGGGTACCCGATCGGATATGCCGCCACAGCGCGGCGACTTTTCCACAGGGCGTGCGTCCGATGAAACTCCCGGCTATTCCCCAAGTTCGCCAACCGCAGAGCTTTTGGCCGGGTTTCCGAAAGATGCCGGCCAGGTGGCTGCTTACAGGCCGGCAAACAGCGCCAATCAATTCGCCGGTTATGGCGGTGCCCCATTTTCCGGGGGGCGCAGTGGCATTGTTGCGGAACGGGGGCAGGCAACACCTTCATCACAGCCCCGCGTGCTTGCAGACCAGTCTGCAGATGTGATCAATCAGATCGGCCACATGACGCGCACTTTGCATGATGCGTTGCGCGAGTTGGGATTGAACAAGAAGATCGAAAAGGCCGCATCTTCCATACCCGATGCGCGCGACCGTTTGAATTATGTGGCGACATTGACACAGCAGGCTGCGGAGCGCGTGCTGAACGCGACCGAGGCGGCGCAACCGCTGGTCGAAAAAATGGAAGTCGAGGCGCATCGACTGTCCGGGCAGTGGCAGATGCTGTTCGATAAACAACTTGATGTGGAGCAATTCAAGGATCTGGCCATGCAAACGCAAGCATTCTTGTCTGAAGTACCCAAACAGACCAAGGCGACCCATGCTTATCTGATGGAGATCATGATGGCGCAGGATTTTCAGGATCTGACCGGTCAGGTCATCAAAAAAATTATCGATGTCACGGAAAATATGGAGCAGCAGCTGTTGGCGCTTTTGGTGGAGAACGCGCCGGCCAAAGTGAAGTCGGAATTGAATTCCGGGCTGCTGAACGGCCCGGTCGTCAACCCGAACGGACGCAGGGATGTTGCGGGCAGCCAGAGCCGGGTGGACGACTTGCTGGAAAATCTGGGGTTCTGAATGAATGACTTTGCCGGTATGGAAGATCTGTTAAGCGACTTCTTGCTGGAAGCGGGAGAGATGCTGTCAGAAGTGGACGGCAAGTTGATGGAGCTGGAAAAGTTCCCCGATGACAGCAAGCTGCTCAACGAGATATTCCGCGGGTTTCACACCATCAAGGGCGGGGCCGGATTTCTCAATGCGAATGAATTGGTGGCTCTGTGCCACACCATCGAAAATCTGTTTGACAAGCTGCGCAACCGTGAATTGGCGCTGAACCCCGAATTGATGGCCGTGATTTTTGCGGCGACTGCCGAAGTGCGCAGGATGTTCGGTACGTTACAGGAAAACCTGCAACCACGTGCCGCCCCGGGGGAGGTGACAGATGACTTGAACGCGATATTGACCGGCCAAAAGAAACCCCTTCCCGCCATCCGGTTGCCAGCCTCTCCCGCGCGGAGACCGGGAGGTGTTGCGGGTGCCGGTCATGATGCTGCAGATTGGGACAAATTGTACCGGGCGCTGACCGGCACAGATATCGCCGCCCGGGTGAGCGCGACGCGTGTTCCGGAAAAAACCGCCGCAGCCATTTCCGAAAAGGATTCCATCCGCGCCGCATTCGGGCGTCGTGACACCGACGTGCCCGGCAGCACCATAGGCCGGCGCGAAGCAGATCTGTCGGCAACAACAGCCATGGAATCCACCATACGTGTCGACACCGCCCGTCTGGATAAGGTGTCGAGTCTTTCCGGGCAGATCGGTTTGACCAGGAACCGCCTGTCCCGGTTACGTTCCGAGATCCTTCAGGGTCGCAAGGATGAAGATACCATGCGCGATCTCGATCAGGCGGTCAGCCAACTGGACATGCTGGTGGTGAATTTGCAGAACGCGGTGATGAAGACCGGCAAGCGCCCGATAGGCCGGTTGTTCGCCATGTATCCGCGTCTGGCAAGGGATTTGGCGCTATCACTGGGCAAAGATGTGGAACTGCTGCCGGACGGCGGGGAAACCGAAATGGACACGATCATGATCGAAGCCCTCAGCGAACCGCTGCTGCACCTGGTGTGCAATGCGGTGGAGCATGGCGCGGAAACTGCCGAAGCCCGAATCGCCGCGGGCAAGCCGGAAAAAAACATCGTGCGGTTGGGCGCCCGCCAGGAAGGTGAACATGTTCTGGTTACGATCGCCGACGATGGTCCGGGCATGCGTCCAGAAGCGATTCGCAACCGGGCCATCGAGAAAGGACTGATCTCCGGCGAATCGGCGAATATGCTGGACGACACCGGGAGCCTGGAACTGATCTTTCTGCCCGGTTTCACCGCAGGGGACGGGATTCCCGGTGCGCCGGGCCGCGGCATGGATGCGGTCAAAACCGTTATCCAGAAACTGGGCGGCATCGTTAACATCCGGTCCGAGCCCGGCAAAGGTACCGTGATCACCATATTATTACCGCTCTCGCTGGCGATTCTGCCGGTGCTGATCCTGCGTCTGGGAGAGCAATTGTTCGCCGTGCCGTTATCCATGGTGCGCGAAGTCCTGTCCGTCACGCCGGAGCAATTGCAGCAAGCCTCAGGCAGGACAACCATGGTGGTGCGCGGCGAAGTCCTGCCGGTGTTGCCATTGGCTCAACTGATCGGGTGGGAGACGGGCGGTGTTCCCGGAGTGGGTGTGCTGATGCAGTTCGACGATACCAGCTTCATCCTGTCGGCAGATTCCTTTGCCGGTCATGATGATGTGGTGATCAAATCGCTGGATACCTTCCGGCCCAGGGGAGTGGCGGGAGTCACCATATCCGGCGAAGGGGACATCGTGCTGGTACTCGATATCAAAGTGCTGCTCAGCGACGTGCGCGCGCATTGGAATCCCCGCACTACCGACGCGCTTGCTTGAATGGTATGCCGCCCGGCCTGCATGATTATTGCTGAATAGCGGGCAGGTGGCCGGGGGCAATTTTTTCCAGCTCAGCTCTTGCCGTCCACCAGACGGTGCGCGATGGCATAGTGAACCGCCTCGGCATTGTTCTTGAAACTCATCTTCTCCAGCATCCGGGCGCGGTATACGCTCACGGTCTTGGGGCTGAGCATCATGATCTCGGAAATCTCGGTCAGGGATTTTCCCGAGGACATCAGGCAGAGTGTCTGATATTCGCGGTTGGACAGGCTTTGGTGCAACAGATCCTGCGATTCGCCGATCAGGTTGCTCAGCAACTGTTCAGCCAGGGTCTCGCTGATGTATTTTTTTCCGCTGATGACCTGCTGGATCGCGCCGACCAGCTTCTCGCTCGCGCTTTGCTTGTTGATATAGCCCGCCGCTCCGGCTTTTAGCGCGCGCACGCCATATTGGTCTTCCGGATACATGCTGAGCACGATGACCTTGATGTCGGGCTGCTCCGATTTGAGTTGCTTGAGCACATCCATGCCATGCTTGTCCGGCAAAGAGATATCCAGCAATACCAGGTCGTAATGTTGCTCGCGCAGCATCATGACCGCCTGTATGCCGGTTTCCGCCTCCCCCCTGATTTGAAAGTCGGGATTTTCTTCGAGCAGCATCTTCAATCCCTTGCGGATCAGGGCATGATCATCCACCACGAGTATGTTTATCATGTTTGTCTGCCGTCAAGCAGCGCTTGTTGCGGGGTAGTGGAGGTGCCGTTTTCTGCTTCGAGCGGGACGAAAATCGCGATTTGTGTTCCGCTATCGGCGGAGCTGGCTATTTTGACCGAGCCGCCAAGATTTGCGACGCGCTCCTGGATGCCGCGCAGACCGAAGGAGCGCGGTTTGTTGCGCGCTGCATCGCTGAATCCCACGCCATCATCAGAAACGATCAGTTCGAGATGGTCGGTCCCTTTGACGACTTCGATCCGTACATTTTTTGCGTGGGCGTGTTTGAGGATATTGTTCAGGGTTTCCTGAAAAATCCGGAACAGGGTGATGGAGTGGGTTTCGGGCAACTCGATGTTCTCCTGCGAGGTGGTGAGGGTGCAGGAGATGCCGCTGCGCTTGCTGAATTCCTGCGCCTCGATCCCGATCGCCGCGATAAATCCGAAATGATCAAGAGCGCCGGGACGCAGGCTGTGAGCCAGATTGTTGGCGGATGCGATCACTTTGTTCACCAGTTCATCTATGGTCCTGGCCTTGTCCGTGACCAGTTGGCTGTCTTTGGGAAGGCGCTGGCTCAGCCAGGACAGATCTATTTTGATGGCGGTAAGCAGGCTGCCGATTTCGTCGTGAACCTCCCGCGCGATATGCAGGCGTTCCTGCTCTTTGGCATCCTGGATATGCGAGGATAGTTCCTGCAGTTGTTGCCGGGTGCGCTTGATCTCGAGTTCGCCAAGTTTGCTTTGGGTGATGTCGAGCATGATGCCTTCCCAGCGCGGCAATCCGCTCCGCGTGCGGTGCGGCGTGGCGCCAAGCCTGACCCACTTGGTGCCATTGCCGGACAACAGGATGCGCCCTTCCCACTCCCAGAAACACTGGTTTCGTGCCGACAGGTTCAGCGTATCCAGAAAGGATGGCATGTCATCGGGATGGATGAGGCGCAAAAAACGCGAGGAGTCGCCCAGCAGATCAGGTGGCGTCACCCCGATCAGAGTCGAGCAACCCTCGCTGGCATAGGGAAAGGCGATGCTGTCGCGTTCCAGCAGTTCGATTTGGCAGGCCATCCCGGGCAAACCGGCGATGTATCTTTGCAGTTTGTCCGGGAAGGAACTGGATAGCAGGCCATCAGAACTATTTGGCATCGGATTCGGCAAGTCGGTTGAATTTTCCGGGATACAGGCAAGATTACTATATCACTATTGGTGCAGGCAACCACAGAGCAAACGGTATGTGATAAGCTCGGCGCCGTTGTTATTACGTTTTATTTCGTTTCATGTCTTCCATTCCGGCTTCGGCATCTTCTCTCGCGGGCGCGTTGCTGCGCCGGGAAATCCTTGATCTGCACGCTTACCATGTGCCAGACAGCACAGGCTATATCAAGCTGGATGCGATGGAAAATCCCTATCCGATTCCGCCGGCATTGCGCGAAGAGATCGCCGCGACCGTGGCGAACGCCGCGATCAACCGCTATCCCGATCCGGATCCCGCAGTCCTGAAGGAAAAGATCCGCGGCTTGTCCGGTTTGCCGCAAGGGATGGAAGTGCTGCTCGGCAATGGTTCGGATGAGTTGATCCAGCTGTTGGCGCTGGCTTTGAACAAGCCCGGTGCGGCGCTGCTAAGCGTGGAGCCGTCGTTCGTGATGTACCGGATGATCGCGATCTTTACCGGGATGCGATATGTCGGCGTGCCGCTGTCAAGCAATTCCACATCGGCAAATTCCGGCGCAGCGGATTTCTCCCTGGATCTGCCGGCGACCCTTGCTGCGATCAGGCGCGAACAACCCGCGCTGGTGTTTCTGGCTTATCCGAACAACCCCACCGGCAATCTTTTTTCCGCGCGTGATGTGATACAGATCATCGAGACATCGCCGGGCCTGGTGGTGGTGGACGAGGCCTATTATGCCTTTGCCAGTGACAGCTTCATTCCGCATCTGGCGCGCTATCCCAATCTGCTGGTGATGCGCACCTTTTCCAAGCTCGGCATGGCGGGGTTGCGCCTGGGTTTTCTGGCGGGCAGCGCGGCATGGCTGGGACAGCTGGAAAAGCTGCGCTTGCCGTATAATGTCGGGGTGCTGACGCAGTTGGTCGCGGGGAAGTTGCTGGATCACCACGAGGTGCTGTTGCAGCAGGCGGAACAAATCAAGCTGGATCGTGCAGAATTGCATAAACAACTGGGCGAAGTCGCCGGCGTGCAGGTTTATACTAGCGAGGCGAATTTCCTGCTGTTCCGCGTGGCGAAAGCCACGGAGATTCATTCCGGTTTGAAGCAGCGCGGTGTGCTGATCAAGAATCTGGACGGCGGGCATCCGATGTTGAAGGACTGCCTGCGCGTGACGGTCGGCACGCACTCGGAGAATCACAAATTCATGGCTGCATTACGAGAAACCATTACTCAATCCGCACAGGGCTAAATCATGCGCAGCGCCAAGGTAACCCGCAACACCCTCGAAACCAAGATCAGCGTCGAACTGAATCTGGACGGCAGCGGCAAGGCCAAGTTCGACACCGGGCTGCCGTTTCTCGATCACATGCTCGACCAGATCGCCCGCCATGGTCTGGTGGATATGAGCATACACGCCAAGGGTGATCTGCACATCGATGCGCATCACACCGTGGAAGACATCGGCATCACGCTGGGGCAGGCGTTCAACCAGGCGGTCGGCGACAAAAAAGGCTTGCGCCGCTACGGTCATGCCTATGTGCCGCTGGACGAATCCCTGTCGCGCGTGGTGTTGGATATTTCGGGCCGTCCCGGTCTGGTGTTCAATTGCGAATTCGTGCGCGCCAGCGTCGGCGATTTCGATGTGGATCTGATCAATGAATTCTTCCAGGGCTTCGTCAATCATGCCCTGGTGACGCTGCATGTCGATAATCTGGCCGGCAACAATGCGCACCATCAGGCCGAGACCATCTTCAAGGCGTTCGGTCGCGCGCTGCGCATGGCGCTGGAACTTGATCCGCGCATGGCTGGTGTGATGCCTTCCACCAAGGGTTCACTATAAATTCAAATGGTTGATGTGGCTGTTGTAGATTATGGTATGGGCAACTTGCGCTCGGTCGAACAGGCCTTGCGCCATGTGGTGCCCTATGCCGAAATCATCGTCACTGATGATGCAGACGCGATCACGAGGGCCAAACGTGTAGTTTTCCCAGGTCAGGGTGCGATGCCAGACTGCATGCGTGAGTTGGATGCGCGCGGACTGCGCGCTGCGGTACTGGATGCCGCGCGACATAAACCGTTTCTCGGCATCTGCATCGGCCTGCAAATGCTGTTCGAGCACAGCGAAGAAGGCGATGTGGCGGGGTTGGGTATCTTGCGCGGCAAGGTGGCGCGCTTTGCCAGCGACATGCAGGACGCAAAGGGCGGCAAACTCAAGGTGCCGCACATGGGCTGGAACCAGGTACACCAGGGTGATCATCCGTTGTGGCAAGACATAGCCCAGGACTCGCGTTTCTATTTTGTGCACAGTTACTATGTGCAGCCGCAGGATGCCTCGCTGGTGCAGGCCACCAGCGACTACCCGCGGCCTTTTGTCTGCGCGGTGGCGCGGGACAATCTATTTGCGGTGCAATTCCATCCGGAAAAAAGCCAGGCAGCAGGGCTGAAGCTGCTGCAAAACTTTATGCAATGGAACCCTTAAACTCCTACGTACTGCCATGCTGATTATTCCTGCGATTGATTTGAAAGACGGTCATTGTGTGCGCCTCAAACAGGGCGTGATGGAAGATGCCACGGTGTTTTCAGAAGATCCCGGCGCGATGGCGCTACACTGGCTGGAACAGGGCGCGCGCCGCCTGCATCTGGTGGATCTGAACGGCGCGTTCGCCGGCAAACCGAAGAACGAGGCTGCCGTGCGCAGCATCATCGAAGCGATGGGCGGCAGCGATGTGCCGGTGCAACTTGGTGGCGGCATCCGCGATCTGGAAACCATCGAACGCTATCTCGACATCGGCGTGACCTACATCATCATCGGCACCGCAGCGGTGAAAGTGCCCGGCTTTTTGCATGAGGCCTGCGATGCATTTCCCGGGCACATCATGGTGGGACTGGATGCCAAGGGCGGCAAGGTGGCGGTGGACGGCTGGTCGAAGCTGACCGGCCACGATGTTGCCGATCTGGCCAAGCGTTTTGAAGGCTACGGTGTGGAAGCCATCATTTATACCGACATCGGTCGCGACGGCATGATGACCGGTGTGAACATACCGGCCACGGTGGAATTGGCGCGTCCGCTGCATGTGCCGGTGATTGCCAGCGGCGGAATCACCAATCTGGACGATGTGCGCGCGCTGTGCGCGGTGTACCAGGAAGGCATCACCGGCGCGATAACCGGCCGCGCGATCTATGAGGGTTCGCTGGATCTGCACGCCGCGCAAGCGTTGGCCGACGAGCTGACCCCGATCAAACTAACCTTTAACAGTTAAGCCCGGATGCTCGCCAAACGGATTATTCCCTGCTTGGATGTCACCGCCGGACGCGTGGTCAAAGGCGTGAGTTTTGTCGAGTTGCGCGATGCGGGCGATCCGGTGGAGATCGCGCGCCGCTATGACGAGCAGGGTGCGGACGAACTGACTTTCCTCGATATTACCGCCAGTTCGGACGACAGGGGTATCATCTTCCGCATCATCGAGCGGGTCGCCTCGCAGGTATTCATCCCGTTGACCGTGGGCGGCGGCGTGCGCGAAGTGGGTGACGTGCGGAATCTGTTGAATGCCGGAGCCGACAAGGTCAGCATCAACACTTCCGCCGTGCTCAATCCGCAACTGGTGGCGGATGCAACGGGACGCTACGGTTCACAGTGCATCGTGGTGGCCATCGATGCCAAGCAGGTCGGGCCGAATCATTGGGAAGTGTTCACCCACGGCGGACGCAAGGCGACCGGCCTGGATGCGCTGGAGTGGGCGAAAAAAATGCAGCATCTGGGCGCGGGTGAGATACTGCTGACCAGCATGGACAGGGACGGGCAAAAGACCGGTTTCGATCTGGCGCTGACCCGCGCGGTGACGGATGCGCTGGAAATCCCGGTGATCGCCAGCGGTGGCGTGGGCAACCTGCAGCATCTCGCCGATGGCGTGAAGAAGGGCGGCGCGGATGCGGTGCTGGCGGCGAGCATATTCCACTTTGGCGAGTATACCGTGCAGCAGGCCAAGCAATTCATGGCTCAGCAGGGAATCGAGGTGCGGTTATGACACGGTGCGCGAAAGCGAAGGGTGCGGTAATAACCGCATCGCACCTCCTAGATAAAACAACTAGCCATTCGACTAGTGCCATGTAACATTATTTATTTCGCATCGTAGAGCCCTGTGGCATACTGGTGAAACCCTTAATCAAAGGAGGTCACCATGTCACCGAGATACCGGGTAACACTTACCGAGCAAGAGCGCAGCGAACTTGATA
>JBGSKJ010000026.1:0-7941 GCA_041741275.1 Gallionella sp. | reverse complement strand
ACGTTCCGTCATCCAGAAAAATGCCGCATAATTGGCAACCCGGCGTGCTTGCGCAAGATTGTGCGTTACGATCACCACGGTATAACGGTTGCACAGACGTTGTATCAGTTCCTCGACAACTGCCGACGCAATCGGGTCAAGTGCGCTGCACGGCTCGTCCATCAGCAATATGGAAGGCTCCAGTGCAAGTGCACGTGCGATACACAGACGTTGTTGCTGCCCGCCCGATAGTGCCAGCGCAGGGGAATCCAGCCGGTCGCGCACTTCTTCCCATAGGCCGACATCACGCAAAGCGCGTTCGACCCGCCCGTCAATGTCTCTGCGCTGCCGCATTCCGTGTTCGCGCAATGGCATTTCGATATTGCGCCGTATTGATAACGGGAACGGGTTGGGTTTCTGGAAAATCATGCCGACTTTGCGCCGCAACGCCAGCACATCGAGATGTGGATCGGTCACGTCCACACCATCGATCCGGATGAGCCCTTGCACGCGACTTCCGGGAATCAAATCGGCAAGGCGATTCAAAGCGGAGAGAAAGCTGGTTTTACCGCAGCCGGATGGTCCTATCAGCGCGGTGATGCAACCTTTGTTGATGTCCAGCGATACACCTTCCAGCACCGCCTTGCCGTGATAGGAGACGGAAAGGTTTTCAACCTGGATATGTGGTACCGGTACGCAACATACGGCACCCTGCTCAATGCCGCTCAACGTGTACGGAACAGGCGATGCAGCGTTGTTCAATAAATCTTTCTCGGCAGGTATCATGATGTGGTAATCCTTAGTCTCAGGAAGCGGTCAGATAAACTGGCGGCGATGCCGTTGATCACGACCAGCAAGACGATCAACACCAGTGCAGCGCCATATGCCGGCTCGTCGCCACCGGTCACGTTCATCGACAAGTCGTAGATATGCACGGACAGTGCGCGTCCCGAATCTGAGAGCGAGCCGGGCATGCGATCCACATAACCGCTGGTAAAAATGAGTGCGGCAGTCTCCGCCAGCGCGCGCCCGATACTGAGCATCAGTCCCGCCGTGATGGCCGGTGCGGCAGCGGGCAGCAGCACATGCCAGAGTGCCGCTGCGCGGGTGAGTCCCAAGGCGGCTGCGCCATGCCGCCACTCGCTCGACACAGCAGCAAGCCCCGATTCCGTCAGGCTGATGAAAATAGGCAGCATCATGCAGGCCAGCGTCAGCCCCCCGGACAGGATCGAGAAGCCCAACCCCAGCCAGATGCAGAACAGCGCATTGCCAAACAGTCCGAATACGATGGACGGCACGCCTGCCAGCACATTGAGGCTCATGCGGATGGATCGGGCCAGCGCATTATCGCGTCGCGTGTATTCACTCAAATAAACCGCCGTACCCAAGCCCAGCGGGATCGTTGCCAACAGTGCCACGCTCAGGATGAGCAGCGTGGAAACCAAGATAGGGCCGATGCCGCCATCACGGCCCGCGTTCTCTGGTGCGCTGACTAAAAAAGACCAATTGAGTTTGGCGATGCCGTGCAGGGTCAAATCGCCCAACACCCAGAAAAATACGCTGGCCACCAGCGCAACGGAGAACCAGACGGAGAGCGTTAGCAGCTGATCGTTCAGACGGGAATGATTTTTAAACATTTGCATGCGCTCCGCCGCGACCTGCCAGCCAAGCCAGCATGGTGACGATCAGCATCAGCAACAAGCTGGAGGCGAACAGCGCGGCACGGTGATCTCCAGTGGCGTATGGCATTTCCAGCGCAATGTTCGCGGTCAGCACCCTGACCGGATCGAACAGGCTGGCCGGTGTTTGCACCACATTGCCGGCCACCATCAACACGGCCATGGTTTCGCCGAGCGCGCGCATCGCGGCGAGCAGCGCACCGGTCAGAATGCCGATGCGAGCGGCAGGCAAGGCCACGCCGAGGACGATACCTTTGCGGCTGAGGCCCAGTGCAGCCGCACCCTGCAAATTGGAAGCTGGTACCGCAGCAAGCGCAGCTTCGCTGGTCAGCGCCACGGTCGGCAGGATCATCAGCGCAAGGATCAATATCGCACTGAGCAAGCTGGCACCCGGCGGTTCCCAGCGCGCAACCAAAGGCACCAGCACCGTCAGCCCCCATAGCCCGTACACCACCGAAGGAATGCCTGCCAGCAATACCATGATCCGGCGCAACGGCATGACCAGCCAGTTGGGCGAATAAAAGCGGCTGAATACCGCGCTCGACACACCGAGCGGCACGGCAATAAAAAGCGCACCGGCACTGCATGCCAATGTCGCCCACAACATGGCGAGCAAATTGAATTGCCCGCCCGCCGGAAACCAGCCTTCCCCGGCAAAGAAACGCGTCCAACCTCCGCCAGCCAGAACCGGCCAGGATTCTTTGACTAGCAACATCAGCACCAGGCCGAGCAAGACTGCCACCGCCAGCGCGATGCTGCCGGTAACTCTGGCGAGCGTGGCATCAGCGCGCGAGAGGGACGAAATATTGTGCTGTGACGAGATCATCGACTGCCGCCGATTGTGCAAACTCTATAAACCGTTTGGCCATGCCAGACGGAGCGCCTTTGCTGATCAGATTCAACGGGCGCGACAAGGGAAAACGGCCATCGCGCACGTTGGCGACCGTGGCTGGCACACCGGCCATCGGCAACAAATGAATAGGTGTGCCGTGGGCTTCCTCATACTCGGCGGTGCCGATCGAGACATAGCCTATCGCACCGGCATTGCCCGCCACCGTCTTGATGCCCTGCTGGTTGTCGCCGATCACCACATGCGCGTGGATGTCAGAATTCCTGAGCTGAAAATGATGCAGAAACAACTCCAGCGTGGAGCGTCCCTCGGCCTTGTTGACCACGGTAATCTTGCGATCCTCGCCTCCCAGTTGTTGCCAGTTAGTAATTTTTCCGGTGTAGATTTCCTTGATCTGCTCGTCACTCAGTGCCTGCACCGGATTCTTCCGATGCAGGATGATGCCGATGCCATCGATCGCGATGCGGTGCGCCATCAAGTCGCTTTCCTCCGGTTTTAGCGCGCGCGATGCCATGCCGATGTCAGCCAAGCCCGCCCGCGCATCGTTCACGCCGCGCGTCGAGCCGCCGCTTTGCACGTCAACACGCACGCCTGGATTCAGTTTTTCGAAGCGCTTGCCGATCTCCAGCGCCAGCGGCGCGATGGTACTGGAACCGGTTAGCACGATTTTTTGCCCGGCGGCAGATGCCGTACCGATCAGGCTCGCGGCAATGAGCGCTATCATAACGAATCGAAAACTCGACCTGTAAAACAGAACCTCAATGTTCTTCATAATATTTCTCTCACCTACTGGCTGGCCAGAGTACTCAAGCCCGTGAGTAACGCAGCACACTCCGATTTGCTGCGCTTATGCAGCGATAGCCCGACAAGTTTTTCGACCTTCTGTCGAATCAGGTTGAAGCACTGTTCAAAAGCTTGATGCTTGTCAGCTTCAGATCCTGATGCAACCGCAGGATCCTCAAATCCCCAATGCAACTTGATCGGTTTCCCCGGCCAAACAGGACAAGCCTCGTTGGCCGCGTTGTCGCAGACCGTGATGACGATATCCATATTCGGCGCCTGTTCATCAGTGAATTCATTCCAGCTTTTGCTGCGCAGAGATGAGGGCGAGTATCCGAGCTTGCTGATTAGCTTGACAGCCAAAGGGTTGACTATGCCGACCGGCCGGCTACCTGCACTGAATGCGTGAAGATGTCCCTGACCGAGGACATTGATGAGTGCTTCTGCCATGATACTTCGCGCAGAATTGCCCGTGCATAGCACAAGGACATTCAAATGGGGTGCTGGCATAGTGCTCTTATTCTCTTCGGTCAGCATCCACATGCTACTGTGCTTTCATCCTGTGCAAACGGAATGTCGGTGCCACATCCGGCAAAAATTCCGTGGTGCCGGCTAAAATCTCCGATGAATTCAAAGTGCTGCTGGAAGCGTGTGTCATGCAGCATGCGCCAAGTGTTGCCGCATACGGAAAACACTTTTCCCGTTTCGATGTCGTGATGCGCGTCGAGAATAAAACGGTGTGCATGATTGGGTATCGTGCCGCGATAAATCACCGCCTGGCCATAGTCTTCGCAGGTGGGTTCCAGTCCATCCAGTTTGAACAGCCGATAGGTTGCCGAAAAGAATTTGATGTTACCCACCCGTTCCGCCAGCTTCGCATCGGTCACGTCCAGCGGCTTATCTTCCACCAGGCGCGGGTCAGCAAAGCCGTGCCGCCTGGATAGGCTGATAAAATCGTTCCAGTACAGCGCGCCGCCCAGACACTCGCCATACAGCACCGGATCATTGCGCACGGCATCCGGCACTCTGCGGTCGGCATAAACATCGGAGAAATAAAACTCGCCGCCAGGTTTGAGCAGGCGGTGCACTTCGCGCAACACCGCATCCTTGTCAGGCGAAAGATTAATCACGCAGTTGGACACGATGACGTCAAAGCTGCCGAATTCCAGCCCGAGTTCATCGAGCTTTTCGATGTAGCCTTGCTTGAAAACGACGTTGTCAAAACCGAACGTTTCCGCATGATGGGCACGATGTTCTTCCGCGACTGCGAGTTGTTCTTCGGTCATATCCACCCCGACCACCGTGCCGCGCTCTCCGACCAGTTGCGCTAACACATACACATCCCGCCCGGAGCCGCTGCCGAGATCGAGAATCCGGCACCCATCCAACAATGGCGGACAAACCAGCCCGCAACCGTAGTAGCGTGACATCACTTCTGGATGGATACGCGCCAGGAGCGACTTGAGCCAGTCCGGCACTTGCGACGCATCGCAACAGGCAGAGGTCTTCAGGTCATCTGAATTTTGCAGCTGCTTACCGTAATAGTCCTTGACGATTTCATGCATGATCAATGCTCTTGTGTGTATGAAGATACCGTTTAGTCGGACAACTCAGCGATTTCTTACACAGGCGCTCAAACTACGTTAGTCTAGGTGCTGGAAGCGTATCCAATTAACGTTTTTCATGGTGCCCCCCAAACTCGAAGCGCAAGGCTGATAACAATTTGTTGCCGTAATCAGCCTCGCCGCGCGAGTTGAAACGATCGAATAATGCAGCGGTCAGTACCGGTGCTGGCGTGCCAGACTCGATCGCTGCGATGCTGGTCCAGCGTCCCTCGCCGGAGTCCGACACCTTGCCGCCGAAGCCCTGCAAGTTCGGATCGGCTTGCAGCGCATGCGCGGTCAGATCCAGCAACCAGGAACTTACCACGCTGCCGCGCCGCCACAACTCGGCCACTTCGGCCACGTTGATGTCGTAACGGAACGCTTCCGGCTCGCGCAACGGTGTGGTCTCCGCATCGACCTGATGCGACACGCCGCCGACATTGGCATGGCGTAACAAATTGAAGCCCTCGGCATACGCGGCCATCATGCCGTACTCGATACCGTTATGCACCATCTTGACGAAGTGTCCTGCGCCCTCCGCTCCGCAGTGCAGATATCCGGTCTCGGCTGCGCTCGGTTGTCCGCTGCGTCCTTCGGTGCGAGACGCGGTCTCCACCCCCGGCGCGAGCGAGGCGAATATGGGTTGCAACTGCGTGACCGTTTGTTGCTGGCCGCCTATCATCAGGCAATAGCCACGCTCCAGACCCCAAGTACCACCACTGACCCCGACATCGACATAGCGGATGGACTGCCTGGACAGACTTTTGGCGCGCGCAATGTCGTCCTTGTAATAAGAGTTGCCGCCGTCAATGATGATGTCGTCTGCACCCAACAACGGGGTCAGTTCGGCAATGCTGGCATCCACTATTGCGGCGGGCAGCATCAGCCAGATGGCGCGTGGAGTAGTAAGCTGGCCCACAAAATTCTTCAAGCTCGTGGCGGGTGTCATGCCTTCATTTGCCAATGCCTGCACTGTCTCGCTGTTGCGGTCAAACACTACGCACTGATGTCCGGCGCGTTGCAAACGGCGCACCATATTCGCCCCCATACGTCCCAACCCTATCATTCCGATTTGCATTTTCTTCTCCTTGGTTAAATTCATCCTGACGGTAGTGCGGATTGATCCATATACCACTCGGCTTCAGTCACTTGTCCGGCAGGGAGTGGCTCGCCCTGCGCGATGCGTTGCAGCGCAATGCGCTTGCCGGCACCGGCCACTAAAAATATTTTCCGGCGCGCAGCATTCAGCGTCGCCATGCTCAGCGTGACCCGCTCCGGCGGCGGCTTGGGCGCATCAAACACTGCTGTCACACTATCCCTGCTTCGCAATGCCGGGTTGCCCGGAAACAGGCTGGCGGTATGCCCGTCTTCGCCCATGCCCAGCAACACCAGATCTAGCGGCAGCGCCTGATGCAGTTCCAGCGCATAGCGTGATGCCGCGACTTCGGCGCCAAACTCGGCCGGGATGGAATGAACGTTGGCGGCAGGGATCGCAACGTGTAGCAGCAAAGCGTGTTGTGCCATGGTGTCGTTGCGTTGCTCGTCGCCAACCGGCAAACAGCGTTCATCGCCAAAGTAAATATGAACGCGCACCCAGCCGACCGGCATGTGGCGCAACAGTTCGTAGCAGCGTCGCGGTGTCTCGCCCCCGGCCAATGCGATCCGGCATACCCCGCGCGCTACGACAGACTGATGGGCAACGTCAGCGATACGTTGCGCGACCGCTGCGGCCAGCGATCCCGCGTCCTGACACACGGTCAGCATCGAGGCGTTCGGCAAGGTGAAAGCGCTCACGCCATCCCCTCTGCTTGTCGGGCAGCGAACAAGGCCGGACCATAGAGTGCCGCGCGGTCGTTCAGGATCACCCTGACCGGCATCGCCGCCAGCAATGGCCGCATCCGCCCCTTGTCGAGAAAGGCTTCGAGGAATGTGCCGGTCTGCAACAGCGGCAATATTTTCGGTGCGATGCCGCCGCCGACATACAAGCCGCCACGGCTCATCACCTTGAGTGCCAGATTGCCCGCCTCGGCACCGTACAAGTTGACGAACAATTGCATCGTCTCCACGCACACCGCATCGCTGTCCGCCAGCGCTGCTGCTGAAATAACCGATGCCTTGTCTGTGTCGCGCATCTGCTCTGCCAGCCACGACGGTGTCGCCGTACTGCGGTAGCCGAGCAGGAAGGCATAAAGTTCGAGCAGCCCCATGCCGGAAACCACGCGCTCCCAACTGACGTGCTCTCTGATTTGCTGATTATGGCGTTGCTGCAAATGATTCAACAAGGCGAATTCCAGCGCATTGCGTGGACTGAACGTGGCGTGTCCACCCTCGGTGGCAAAGGGACGATGGGATTGCCCGTCCCAATACAAACCCGCTTCACCCAAGCCGGTTCCGGCGGCGATGACCGCCGCATTACCGAGCGTATCTGGTGTACCCGCTTGCAGCGTCAGCAGATCGGCTTCGCCCAGCGCGGGCAAACCGTAAGCTGTGGCCTCCAGATCATTGAGCAAATTACAGCGCGCAAAACCGAAGCGCTGCCGCAGCGTGGCGAAATCAATCCGCCAAGGCAAGTTAGTCGCTTGCGCCACGCCGCCTTGTACCGGTCCGGCAATACCGAATGCCGCGTTGCTCACACTTTCGCCCGATGACAAGAACTCACCCAGCAGTGTTTCAAAGGCAGCATAACGCTGGCTGGCATAACTGATCTCACGGCGGATCACGACTTGTGTACCGCTCACCTCGACCAACGCCAAACGCGTCTTGGTGCCGCCGATGTCGCCTGCCAGCAATAGTCCCATTTCAATACGCCTCAAGATTTGCCCCATCCGGATTCAATGAATGCCGCCAGAATTGATCTTCCCGGTCAAACAAGCGATACGTGCCTCGCGGACCCCAGCTTCCGGCGGCATAGGTGTTGATGAACTCGCGCTCCATCGACCACACCTTGAGCACCGGATCCACCACGCGCCAAGCCGCTTCCACTTCATCGATGCGCAAGAACAGTGAATGGTCGCCCATGATGACATCCAGCAGCAAGCCTTCGTAGGCA
>JBGSKJ010000025.1:0-5456 GCA_041741275.1 Gallionella sp. | reverse complement strand
GTCACGTTTGATCGGCTGGAAGCGGCTCATAAAATGATATTCAACTTATTGATTAACCGAGATAATTATATCATTTTGCTACGGTAATTTGTTGGATTTTTGTGGCTATTTTTAATCGGGGAAGCCAGACAGGCTGCTAGTTCACTTGAATGACATGATCAACCACGCCTACCGCCACAATTACGCGATTGGTGCATTCGGCGTGATCAACCCGGATTTTCTTGAAGGGGTCATGCAGGCAGCGGAGAACTGCCGTGCGCCGGTGGTCCTGAATCTGATCGAGTCCCATTTTGCGAGCCATGATTTCGAACTTCTGATGCCCGCTGTCATTGCGGCGGCGCGCCGTGCCGCGGTGCCGGTGGCGATCAACTTCGATCACGGCACCAGCATAGCTTCCGCCGAGCGGGCCATCCGCGCAGGCTGCAACGGGGTGATGGTGGATACTTCGGCGCTGCCGTTCTCGGAGAACCTGTGGCAAACCCGCGACATCGTCGCAATGGCCCTTGCCTGCGGTGTCACGGTGGAGGGCGAGCTGGGCTATGTGCCGGGTGTCGAGGGGGAAAGCGCCAAGATCCACCCCGGTGAGCTTGCCTATACTTCAGCCGCCGAGGCCGCGGGGTTTGTAGAGCGCACCGGCGTGGACTGCCTCGCGGTCTCGGTCGGTACGGTGCATGGCCGGATGAAGGGTACGCCAAAACTCGATTACGCCCGGCTGGCGAAGATCAGGGAGTCAACATCCGTGCCGCTGGTGATACACGGCGGCTCAGGATTGACTGACGACCAATTCCGGCGTCTCATCGCCAACGTCGTGGCCAAGATCAATTACTACACTGCCCTTTCCGATGCCGCCAGCCGGCGCATCAGGGAAAACGTCGCTGCCGACCGCAAGGGCGACCATAGCGCACTGTTGGCCGGTGTCCGCGATGCGGTGCGCGAGGAAACCGAGCGCTGCCTGCGCCTCTGGGGCTGTGGCGGAAGGGCGGCGGAAGTGTTGACGCAATGCCGCCCATGGCAGGAGGTGGAACACGTGGTGCTCTACAATGTCCCGGCCTCCTTATCGGACAGCGAGGTCGATTCGATCATGCGCGAGGGGACGAAATCAATGGAGGCTATCCCCGGCGTGCGCAATATTCGCACCAGCCGGTCCATGCACCCTGATGGCAAGTACCGGCACTGTTTGCAGGTCAGCCTTGCCAGCCCGGCTGCCCTGAAGGCTTACCAGGATCACCCAATGCACCTGCGATTTTCCAGCAAGTTCTTCCGGCCTGTCATCGCCGATCATATCGACCTGGATCTCAAGGAAAGTTAACGACTCGCGGCTTTGGACGAGGGTAATCCGCCCTGGCAGTCATGTCGTACTTCGCATTTGCTTGGGCCGTGACCGCCCCTTCAGGAAGAATCGACTGCTGGTTCGGGTTCGATTCAGGAAGTCGGCTCTTGGCCATGCGGCCTTTGCCAAGTCGCGTTTCCCCGGGTTTTCATCCGCTGCACAGCCGGGCCATCACCACTAACCGAAAAATATTTATCGCGCAACGTGCTTTGGCTATTGCCAACGGGCCGAATTTCCACAACAATCCACTTCGGCATTTCAACCACAACCACAGGGAGTCTCGATATGAACCGTAAAGAACTGATAGACGCATTGGCAGCAAAGACAGACAGCAGCAAGGCTGATGCAGATCGCAACATTGGCGCCTTGATTGAAATCATCACCGCCACGCTGAAGAAGGGCGACAACGTGGCACTGGTTGGCTTCGGCACTTTCGAGGTACGCAAGCGTGCAGCACGTGTCGGCCGCAATCCTCAGACCGGCGCAGAACTGAAGATCAAGGCAGCCAAGGTTCCGGCATTCAAGGCTGGGGCGACATTGAAGTCTGCGGTCAACGGCGCCAAGAAGTAACTCTGTCGTTCGCCTCGGCGGATTGCGGCCCATCCAGCTGGCCGCTGTGCGCCAAGGTTTAATCTCCGGGTTTTTATCGCGCCTGCCCCTTTTATCGGGGGCAGGCTGCGATTTTCTGGCCTGAAACCAAGCGTCCTTCCGGCGTCATCCTCCAGTCTGGCGGAATAACGCCGACTCGGAGTTTCCAGTCATCTGGCTGGTGTAATGGCTATCAAGCCGCCGGCTCGTCTTCAGTCTTTTTCCGGACGCCCGACATTTCCACAGCGATGGCCGATGCATGTTCTGCTGACATGCCTTCTGTTCTGCGGGTGTATTCCTGCTCGCTGTGTTCGTCCATTTTTCTCATCCTGGCGTCCACAGCCTGCTCGGTCTCGCCGGGCAGCTCGACACGCAGCTTGTCGATGAGCATCAGGATCGTGGCCGCGACTGGCAGTGCGAGCAGCGCACCGATGATCCCGAACAGCGTGGCGCCGGCAATCAGGGAAAACAGGACGACGGACGACGGCAGCCGCATCGCGTGTCCATAGACTACGGGTACCAGCACGCGGCTCTCGAATTCTTCGTAGATGAGCATCATCACTAAAACCACCGTGACGATGACCGTTCCGAACGGGAGTGCGGCGGCGACTGCGGGACCCATGGTGAGGAAGATACCTATGTACGGCAGCACATCGGCCAAGCCGCCGAACACGGCGATGACCAGGGCGTTCGGGATGCCGCATGCGGTGAGCAGGATGAATATGAAGGCGGCCATCAAGCCGCTGGTGATCGCCTGACCGCGGATATAGCCGCCGACGATCGTGTTCATATGGATCAGGATACGCGACAGCCGGATATGGTGCGTACGTGGTACCACCGCGAACAGCGCTCCGCGCAGCCGGTCGCGATCCAGCATCATGTACAGCGCGAGAAAGATCGCGCCGAACCCGTAGGCGATACTCTCCACCACGATGGTGAAAAAAGTCAGCACGGACGCGGCAGAAGATGTGATGAGCGCGTCATACTGCACGTTGCGCATCGTGTCTGCGAGATTGGCCGTGATGGGAGATTGTGCGAACCATACCGCCAACCGCTCGCGCAGCGCAGGCTCCATACTGATCAGGCTCCTCACCTGGTTCACCAGCTCCGGGATGGTGAGTACGAATATCAGCACGGTAGACACGAATAGCACGGAGAAGACGATGGCGATAGCCGCGATCCTGTGCACGCTTCGCCTCTCCAGCCATTCCACCGCCGGACCGAGCGTGCCTACGATCATCAGCGCGCCCACCAGCACCAGGATGACCGGCAACAGGCGCATGAACAACCACAGTCCAACGATGACCAGCACCACGGAAATGATCGTCCAGGGTGCGATTTCGACGCGAATCACGCGTGATTGCCGCGCTTGAACTTCCTGCTCAGCCTTGATGTGCTTGTCCTGAGCATTGGCCGTGGTCGTTTTGTTTTCGGACACGCTCATTCAGTCCTCTTCGCGCGCAATTCGCAAGATTTCCAGAGCGATATTTTCGGGTGACAGGATAAAATCGATGCAACCACTGGATATCGCGCTTTCGGGCATATCCGGGTGTGTCGCCGTACTGAGTTTCTGCGCGATGGTGATGCCGCCCACTTCCTTGATACCGCACAGTGCATCCGCCCCGTCGCCATCATAGCCGGAGACAATGACAGCAATCAGTTTTCCGTCCCAGTACTGGGTCAACGAACGCAGGAAAACCGTGATCACATCAGGCCAGCCACGCGGTTTTGATATCGGCTTCAGGCGGAACTCACCTTCAAGGACATGTAGATCCCGATTTTCCGGGATGATAAACACGTGGTTGGCTTCGATCAGCAAACTATCCGTGATCAGAACGACCGGCATGCTCGTGAAACGGGGAAGAACCTCATGGAGGTGGGTGGGCATGTCTGTGATGTGATTAACGATGACGATGGCCACGCCCATATCACCCGGAAGATTCTGCAAAAGCCGGATATAGGCATCAAGACCGCCGGCCGAACCGCCGACGCAAACAATCGGGAAATCCCTCACTGGCGGACCATCCTTGATAGGCGAACTCATTTTTCTACCCTCCTCGTGATTCAATGGTAGTAAATTGCCAAAATACATTCTGTATGCTGGCGCACATAAGGAAGTGTTGCCTGATGAGAGAGCTGAATGTCATTTTCGTGACGAAGCCGGCAATATGCAAAATACACGCTATTCCGGCAGGAAAAGTCGATCTGATGTCGTTTGGGTTTGTTACCGCACAGACCTTCGTCAGGATTACATTCAGTATTCGATACTTGGGGGGTGAATACCTGTCATCTTGAATAAAGGAAAATGATAATGAACAATGATCAAATCAAAGGGATGGTAAAAGATCTCGCCGGCAAAGTGCAGGAAGAGGTTGGCCTGTTGGCCACCAGCAAGGAACAGCAAGCCCAAGGCCTCATCAAGCAAATATCCGGAACTGCCGAGAGAATCTATGGCGATGCGAAAGAGGCTGTCAAGAGCGCAAGCAATCATTCCTGACACGCCAGTGTGATGGTAATGGCCGCTTTGCGCGGCCATATTCTTGCCAGTCCGGCGCATGCAAAATGCGTAGGCAGATATATCATTCATTTGAGGAGAACCGGATGCTGGTGACATTTACAACCGACGCCTATGCTGACATCACCATGTTCGGGGATGTCGCGCTGGCCATGCTGAAAATGATGGGACACAGCCCCACCGTACCCGGCGCTATTCTGGCCGCAGATGTCCCTGTGGCGTTAAGCCGGTTGAAAGCCGCTATCGATGCGGGAAAATCCTCTCAGTCCCCAGCGCACAAAGATGCGGATGAGCCGGAAGTGAGCATGGCTCATCGGGGGCTGCCCCTGATAAATTTGCTAGCTGCCGCTGCAAAAGCAGAAAGTAACGTAATGTGGAAATAGTGGCCATGCAGGGTTGCCATGCCCGTAAAAGGAACCAGGCGCAATGTGTTTCTCGGCAGCAGCAAGTTTTATAGCCGGAGTTTCACTGACAGTAGCCGGTGTGGTCACAGTTAAACGGGCAAATTGCAGGAGATTGCTGGTGGCTCAAGACTGTATGGTTGATCTGATTGTTTATTTGGGTTCGTTACCGTACAGAACGATTTCAACATCAGGTTCAATCTTCAGTTCCTGCAGGGATATCCTGTCAACCTGAAAGAAGGAATATGACCATGAACAAAAATCAAGTCAAAGGCGTGGTAAAAGACCTCGCCGGTAAAGTGCAGGAAGAGATCGGCATACTGGTCGGCAGCAAAGAGCAGCAAGCCAAAGGTCTCAGCAAACAGGTATCCGGGAAAGCCCAGAAGATCTATGGCGATGCCAAGGAAGTCATCAAGGATGCAAACAAGCATTCCTGAAGCGTTGATGTAATATCGAATGGCCGCACACAGCGGCCATTTTCTCGGTGCGCCCGGCAGGGCGCACTTACTTGGAGGTGAAAGTCCTCTACTCGCCCTGCAAGGGGAAGAGTTAGCTGAACGGCAAGGGTGTCGCGGGCGACTGCGAATCTGGAGGAAGCCGAAGGCAAAGCGCTGGCCTGACG
>JBGSKJ010000024.1:0-5793 GCA_041741275.1 Gallionella sp. | reverse complement strand
AGCAGCACGACCGCGAACGCAGCCAGTCCCGCCAGTGCTGCAATCAACAACGGCGCGACCGTCAGCCAGGCCAGCACGCCCAGTCCTCCGCCCATCAGCAGCGCGGCTGGGAAACGCCCGAGCAGCGCGCGCAACATGCCGCCCACGACCACCACCAGCCCGAAGGCGATGAACAGCAGCGACTCGATATCATATTTGCCACTGGCGGCGGCACGCTTGGGCGGCGGCAAGGGTTCGCCATCGATCACCTGCATCATCGCCGCTGTGCCGGACTCGATGCCAGGATAAAACTCGCCGCGCTTGAAACGCGGCACGATGATCTCATCAACGATGCGATGCGCAGTGGCATCGTTCAGCGCACCCTCCAGACCATAACCCACCTCGATGCGCAGGGTATGATCTTCTTTGGCAACAAGCAGCAAAGCGCCGTCGTCCACCCCTTTGCGGCCCAGCTTCCACGCCTCGACCACGCGGATGCCGAATTGCTCGATGCTTTCCGGTTGCGTGGTTGGCACGATCAGCACTGCAAGCTGCGCGCCCTTGTTCGCTTCAAACGCGGCAAGTTTGGATTCAAGAGCCTGTATTTGTCCTGTATCCAGCGTGGCGGTGAGATCGGTGATGCGCTGGGTGAGCGGCGGCAGCGCTATTTCGGCGTGCGCCGCTCCGGTCAGCAGCAGCGCAAGCAGAACGACTCGCGCCGATATTATTTTCATGTCATTTTGCCGGTGCAGGAACCTTGGGTGCGTCGAAACTGACAGCTGGGGCGCGGGAAATTTCCTTCTCATTTTCCACCGTAAAGGATGGCTTCACCTTGTAGCCGAATAGCATCGCGGTCAGGTTGCTGGGGAAAGAACGTATCGCGACGTTGTATTCCTGCACCGCCTTGATGTAACGGTTGCGGGCAACGGTGACGCGATTCTCGGTGCCTTCGAGTTGCGCTTGCAGATCGCGGAAGTTCGCATCGGATTTCAATTGCGGGTAATTCTCCACGATCACCATCAAGCGACTCAATGCCGATGTCAACTCGCCCTGCGCGGCCTGGAACCTGGCGAAGGCCTGCTCGTCGTTGATCAACTCGGGCGTGGCCTGAATGCTGCCGACCCTGGCGCGCGCCTCGGTGACACCCAGCAGCACGGTCTGCTCTTGGGCGGCAAATCCTTTCACGGTGTTGACCAGATTGGGAATCAAGTCCGCGCGCCGCTGATACTGGTTCAGCACCTCGGCCCAACTCGCCTTGATCTGCTCATCGGTGGTTTGAAAGGTGTTGTAGCCGCAGCCGCCCAACAGTGTAGCCAGCAAAACCATCCATAAGGTGCGCATCATTGGTTCCTCCGGGTTCGATACAAATGTCGTGTGAAAACTATAGCACCAAACGGATTGGCTCCGCAGGTCGGGCTTCAGCCCGACATGAGGTTCAGAAAAGACTTGTCGTGCTGAAGTCCGACCTACCCATTAAACCGCCTGGCCCGCCGCATAGCCGGAAGCCCAAGCCCACTGGAAATTATAGCCGCCAAGCTGTCCGGTGACATCCACCACTTCACCGATGAAATACAGGCCGGGCACTTCGACGCACTCCATGGTCTTCGACGACAGCGCACGTGTATCGATGCCGCCACAGGTCACCTCGGCCTTGCTGTAACCGACCGTGCCGGACGGGGTGACCTGCCAATCGTGCAAGTTTGCGGCGATCTGTTTGCGTTCCTTGTCATTGTATTGGTTGAGCGGCCTGTTCTCTATTTTCTTATGCTCGGTGAGTTGGGCACACCACACATCGGAAAAACTCTTGGGGAACCATTGCATCAGGTAATTGCTGAGCAACTTCTTGCCGGTCTTCTGTTCATTCAACAGCGCGGCCATATCAAGATCCGGCATCAGATTGATATGCAGCGGTTCGCCATGCTGCCAGTAGGAAGAGATTTGCAGGATCGCCGGGCCGCTCAAGCCGCGATGCGTGACCAGCATATTTTCGCGGAACGACTGTTTGCCGAAACTTACGATCGTGTCGAGCGAAACGCCGGTCAGGTCGGCATACGGCTTCCAGTCGTCCGGCGCGAATGTCAGCGGCACCAGGCCGGGCTTGAGCTTGGTGATCGGAATGCCGAATTGTTCGGCGACGTGATAACCAAATGGAGTCGCGCCGGTTTTGGGGATGGACAGCCCGCCGGTCGCGATCACCAGCGATACGGCCTCGAATTCACCACGCGAGGTGCTGACGTAAAACTTGGCTTTCTTGCCGCTGCCCGCTTCCTGGGCATAAGGCGTATGTTTGATTTCCCCGACCTCGCAAGTCATGAAGCGCTTCACGCCCGCCGCTTCGCATTCACCGCGCAGCATCGCGATCACCGCTTCCGATTCGTCATCGCAAAACAGTTGCCCGAGCGTCTTCTCGTGATAGCCGATGCCGTGCTTTTGCAGCAACGCGATGAAATCCTGCGGCGTGTAGCGGGCCAGCGCAGAACGGCAAAAGGCCGGGTTGGCGGAGATGAAGTTTTCCGGCTTGGTGTTGATGTTGGTGAAGTTGCAACGCCCGCCCCCTGAGATGCGGATCTTCTCCGCAAGTTTCCTGGCGTGATCGAGCAACACCACTGAACGCCCGCGCTGTCCCGCCTGGATGGCACACATCATGCCCGCCGCGCCGGAGCCGATGATAATCACGTCTGTTTTCATGTTTGTTCCGCATGGCTCGTGAGAGCATTTGTTAATTAATTCAAATTCGCAATAAAACAGGAATAATGCAGGGTGCGCTTTGCGCACCATGGTGCGTAGAACGCACCCTACTAAACTTTCAAAGTCCCGCTATCCAGCTTCTTCCACAAACACTCGCCCTTGCTCATCTTGTCGATGTCGGCAAGCTGTTGCGCGTGCTCGGCCAACTCTTCCGCGCTGGCCTGCAGTACACGCAGCATGGGCCGTGACGCGTCGGTGCTCAACACGGCAGGTTGGCGCAACTTGGGGGCACGATCGTCCCCGAGCAGACTTTCCTGTCCGCGTGTCATCGCGAAATAGACTTCGGCAAGCAGCTCGGTGTCCAGCAACGCGCCGTGCAGGCTGCGATGCGCATTGTCGATCGCATAACGGCCGCACAGTGCATCCAGGCTGTTCTTCTTACCCGGATGCATTTCGCGCGCCAGTTTGAGCGTATCCACCACCGCGTTCTGCATTGGCGGCATGCCAAGCAATTCCATTTCGCGATTCAGAAAACCGATGTCGAAAGGCGCGTTGTGTATGATCAGCTCCGCCCCTTCGATGAACTCCATGAAACTGGCCGCGATGTCTGCGAACTTCGCCTCGTTCTGCAAGCGCTCGTAGGTCAAGCCGTGCACCGCAACCGCTCCCGCATCGATCTCGCGCTCGGGATTGAGGTAGCGATGAAAACGCCGCAGTGACACCTTGCGCCCCTCCAGTTCGATCGCCGCCAGCTCGATGATGCGGTGGCCCTGCTTCGGGTCCAGCCCGGTCGTTTCGGTATCCACCACGATCTTACGCATTGCCGTTCTCCTGCCGGTGCCGGGCCAAAAGTTTTTCGGACATCATTTCCACACCGCGGTTCGCCAATTCATCGGCGCGCTCGTTGCCGTCGTGCCCGGCATGCCCCTTGACCCACACCCATTCGATCTGGTGTTGAATCGCCAGTGCGTCCAGCCTGCGCCACAAGTCCTCGTTCTTCACCGGCTTCTTGCTCGCAGTCTTCCAGCCGCGCAGCTTCCAGTCATGCACCCAGGTCGTGATGCCCTGCTGCACATATTTTGAATCGGTGTGCAGCCGCACATGGCAATGCCGCTTCAACGCCTCCAGTGCCGCGATCGCGCCCATCAATTCCATGCGGTTGTTGGTCGTGTGCGCCTCGCCGCCGAACAATTCGCGCTCATTCCCCCTGGTGCGCAGCAATGCGCCCCAGCCGCCCACGCCGGGATTGCCCTTGCACGCACCATCGGTAAAAATTTCAACCATATCTTTGCTCATTCGGTATCGGTATTGTTTCGCTGCGTTATCTTGTTATTCATCTTCGGCGCCACCGGGAGCAGTTTGCTCACCAGTCCCTCCCTCCACTGCGGCTTGATCAGCCGCATCCCGTGCACGCGCTTCACCGCATGCAAAAAATACACCCCGCCGCTCACCGCCCACCAGCGATCGCCCGCCGCCTCCATAAAAGCGAACCGGTCCAGCCATTTGGCTTGATGGAACGGGGGGGCATACGCGGCAAAGCGCCCCCCCACCACTTCAAAGCCCAGCAAAGCCAGCCAATCCTTGAGGCGCGGCAGCGCGATGAAATGGCCGCGCCACGGATACCCCTGTCGCCTGCCCAGTGCGCGATGCAAACCCCACAGGCTGCGCGGATTGAAGCCGCTGATGATCAGATTGCCTTCCGGCATCAGCACCCGCTCCACCTCGCGCAGGATCTGGTGCGGGTGCTCGGCGAATTCGAGGATGTGCGGCAACAACACCATATCCAGACTGTCGCAAGCCAACGGCAGCTCATCACCGCTCATACGAACAGCAGCCCCGGCCTGATCGGCACCGCAAAAACGCAATGGCATACGGCTGCTGCGCAGAAAATCATGCTCGGGCAAACCCAATTGCAGCGCGTTATAACCGAACATATCGCTTACCGTGCGGTCAAAAAATGCCTGCTCGCGGGTCAGCACATAGCCGCCCTGCGGGGTGGTGAACCATTCACTCAAACTTTGCGCAGATAAATTACAATTCGGCATCACCGTGTCCCGCTCTATCCATGTTCAAGATCACCGCCGTCCCCGCGCTGCAAGACAATTACATCTGGGCCATCCACAACGGCCGGCATGTTGCCGTGGTCGACCCCGGCGAGGCCGCGCCCGTGCTGGATTTCCTGAATACCCGCGGCCTGCAACTGGATGCCATCCTGTGCACCCACCGCCACGCCGACCACATCGGCGGCATCGCGGGATTGCGCGAAGTATACAACGTGCCGGTATATGGGCGGCGCCATCCCGACAACCCGCACATCACCCACGACCTGCACGAAGGCGATAGCCTTGAGCTTGCCCCGTTCGGCATCGTGTTCGCCATCCTCGAGATTCCCGGACACCTTAACGACCACATCGCCTACCTTGCTCCGGAAATATTGTTCTGCGGCGACGTGCTGTTCGGTGCCGGATGCGGCAGAAACTTTGAAGGCACACCCGCGCAACTGCACCACTCCCTGCAACGCCTCGCGCAATTGCCAGAACTCACCCGCGTGTACTGCGCACACGAATACACCGCCGCCAACCTGCGCTTCGCGCTGGCCTGCGAACCGAACAACATCGAAGTGCAACAACGCGTCCTTGCCACGCGACAACTGCGCGCGGCGAACCTGCCCACCCTGCCTTCCACCATCGCGCTGGAAAAAGCCACCAACCCCTTCCTGCGCTGCACCCGGCCGGAGATCATCCGCACCCTGCAACAGCGGGGGTTGGCCGACATTACCGAACTCGGCGTGTTCACTGCCATGCGCGAATGGAAGAACCATTTTTGATTGCGGCAAAAGGCGTTCTGGGATATTCTGCGCGCCCTTCGGAGAGGTGGATGAGCGGTTTAAGTCGCACGCCTGGAAAGCGTGTTTGGGATAATATCCCAACGGGGGTTCGAATCCCCCCTTCTCCGCCAAATACAAAACCGCCCCTCGTGGGCGGTTTTTTTATTTGGTGCGCCCGGCAGGGCGCACTTACTTGGAGGTGAAAGTCCTCTACTCGCCCTGCAAGGGGAAGAGTTAGCTGAACGGCAAGGGTGTCGCGGGCGACTGCGAATCTGGAGGAAGCCGAAGGCAAAGCGCTG
>JBGSKJ010000023.1:0-2326 GCA_041741275.1 Gallionella sp. | reverse complement strand
ATGCGCATGAACATTGGCGCACCGCGTAGCATCATCGCGCAGGCACTTGAGAAAATCGCCCGCGCCGAACGAGAACGTCAGTGACCCATCACACCTTGCCGTAGCGCAACACCAGCAAGATACCGCCAAGGATCAATAAAGAAGCGACCATCAAATCGCGCGTGAGCGCTTCGCCCAGCAAGACGATCCCGCCCAATGCGGCGAGCACAGGCGCGCTGAGTTGTATCGTCGAAGCCGTCATTGCACGCATGTGTTGCAGCACCCGGTACCACAGCACGTAGCCGAGTGCGGAAGTCAGCGCGCCGGAGAGCATGGCATATAACACGCCCCGTGCGTCCAGTTGTAGCCACGGTAATGCGAATATGGATAGTACGAGGGCCATTGGCACGACACGCAGAAAATTACCGGCTGTTGCAGCGGCAGGATTAGACTGACCGCGCCCGAACAGGGAATAAATTCCCCATGCGATCCCGCTTCCCAACATCAATATCGAATCCAGCACAGACGGTGCTTCCACGCCGGGCGATACCAGTATCACCAGACCCGCCATCGCGGCCGCGAAGCCGATAGTTTGCAATGCGCTCATGCGTTCCCCAGCGATGAATCCGGCGAGGATCATGGTTATCTGTACCGCGCCGAACAACATCAATGCACCCGCGCCGGTGTTGATGGTGCGGTAGGCAAATGAAAGCGCGACTGCGTAGATGAACAAGGCCAGCGCACTGCGCCAAGTGCCGTGTTTTAACGGCGGCTGATTCTGCCAGCGCATCAACAGCCAGAGCATGACCGCCCCGGAAAGCAGGCGCACGGTGGTGAAGCTCGCGGGATCAATGCTGGTTTCTTTGAGCGCCATTCGACACAACAAGGAGTTGGCAGCGAAGGCGATCATGGTCAGCGTCGTGTAGGCTGCGAGTCGAACGCTGTTCAAGGGAATAATCCGGTCAACGTGTCTGACGTGCAAGATGACGCGGCTCGACTGCGGACAGGCTCAAGTAATGTACGTTGAATAGTCCGTCATTGTCGCTCCATGTCGATTTGAGATGCCATCCTGCCGAACGGGCCAATTGCTGAAATTCATGTGAGGTATATTTATACGAGTTCTCGGTGTGGATTGTTTCGCCTTCTGCAAAGGTGAAAGACTCCTTACCCACTCGAATGACTTGATCGCATTGGCTGACCAGATGCATCTCGATGCGCCCCAGTGCAGCGTTGTAATATGCATAGTGGGAAAACTTGCCCGCATCGAGCTGAGCACCCAATTCGTGCTGCATACGGGTCAGTAAATTTAGGTTGAATGCGGCAGTGTATCCATCGGCATCGTTATAGGCTGCGTTGAGCAGATCGGGTGATTTCTTGCAGTCCACACCGATCAGCAATGCGCCATGGCTACCAACAATTTGCGCGATATGCTTGAGTAATGTAACCGCACCTTCCGGTGTGCAATTGCCGATGGTTGAACCGGGAAAGAAAATTACTTGCCGCCGACTGGAGAAGTGCTTGAGCGTATGGGTTGAAATCTGTGTGTAGTCCGCGCACAACGGCTGCATGTGCAAAGCGGGGAACATCGTCTGAAGACGCTGGGTGCTTTGCAGCAAATGCGGTTCGCAAATATCAATCGGCACATACGCTGCATCGTCATCCAGATGTTGCAGCAGCAACGGCGTCTTGATGGCACTGCCGCTGCCCAACTCGATCAATACGCAGGATGTACCGATCAGCTCTGCCATTTCTGCGCCATAGCGTTCGAGGATGCCGGTCTCGGTGCGCGTCGGGTAATACTCCGGCGTGGTGCAGATCAAATCAAATAGTTTCGAACCGTGAGAGTCGTAAAAGAATTTTGGCGGTATGGATTTGGCTTGCTCGCGCAACCCTGCACGCACGCAGGCCAGAAAGTCCTCTTCCTCAGTTACAGATTGGGGTGTAGGTGATTTGCTACGCATTACGCATCCTCCGCCAGACGGAGGCCAGAGAACATCCAGCGGTCTGCTGGCCGGAAAAAGTTTCGGTAACTGGCGCGCATATGATCCTGCGCCGTGACACAGCACCCGCCGCGCAACACCATCTGATCGCTCATGAACTTGCCGTTGTATTCGCCCAGTGTGCCGGGCAGGGGGCGGAATCCGGGATAGGGCAGATAGGCGCTCTGCGTCCACTCCCACAAATCGCCGAACATTTGCGTCAGCCCGGCTTGTTGTGCGGGTTGTGGCAGATACAAACCTGCATCGAGGAAATTGCCGGTGATTGGCAAGGTGCTTGCCGCATGTTCCCATTCCGCTTCGGTAGACAACCGTTTTCCTGCCCAGCGTGCATAGGCATCTGCTTCGTA
>JBGSKJ010000022.1:0-11629 GCA_041741275.1 Gallionella sp. | reverse complement strand
ACAGCTCGCCCATGCGCGCATCCAGTGCCGCGACCACGCGCGGCTTGCCGGAAGCTTCGGCCAATGCCTCCAGCGTGCACACACCCGCCACCGGCAGGTTGGCGCCGAGCGCCAGACCCTGCGTCACGCCGCAGGCGATACGCACCCCGGTGAAGGAACCCGGCCCCATGCCGAACGCGATACCGTCCACATCCCTGATCACGGATCCAGAATCCTTGAGTAATGCATCCACCATCGCCATCAACACTTCGGAATGTCTTTGCCCCACCAACTCGCAACGCTCGATGACCGCGCCATCCCGCCACAGCGCGACCGAGCAATACTCGGTCGAGGTATCCAAAGCCAGTACGCGCATCAGGAAACCTCTAACAATCGTAGCGAGCGGTTCGAGAGCAAGGCGCACGGAGCACAGCGAACGAGACATACCAACTGGGTAGGCGAGGAGTGAGCACCGCGCAACGCAGCTATCGAAACGCGCAGTAGATTGTTCGAGGTTTCCATCAGTCTGCCAGCAGCAACACCACCGCCTGCGCGGCGATGCCCTCACCACGCCCGGTAAGGCCCAGCTTTTCGGTGGTGGTCGCTTTCACGTTGACAACATTTTTCTCGACGCGCAGATCGGCGGCGATGTTATCCACCATCTGAAAGATATGCGGTGCCATTCTTGGTTCTTGCGCGATGATGGTCGCATCCACGTTGCCGACGCGAAACCCCTGCTCGCGCACCAGGTGCATCGCCTCGCGCAACAGGATGCGGCTGTCGATGTTCTTGTATTTCGCATCGGCATCGGAGAAGTGCCTGCCGATGTCGCCCAGCGCCGCGGCACCGAGCAGCGCATCGCAGATCGCATGCAACAGCACATCCGCGTCGGAGTGTCCGAGCAGGCCCTTGCCATGCGCGATCTCTACACCGCCGATGACCAGCTTGCGGCCCTCGACCAACTGGTGCACGTCGTAACCTTGTCCGATACGCATTGCTTCTCCCTTCAGCCTATCAGATTCAACTGTCCCTTCCCCCTTGCAGGGGGAAGGATAGGATGGGGGTAGAACGGGTAGCCTGGCCCGACATTATCTACCCCCTCCCTAGCCCTCCCCCTGCAAGGGGGAGGGGACGCTCTTTATTTTTCCCTCAACAGCAATTCCGCCAGCAGCAGGTCCTGCGGATAAGTAACTTTCAAATTGCGGGACTCGCACTCCACAAGTTTGGGATGCAGGCCCAGCGTCTCGACTGCGGAAGCCTCGTCGGTAAAACTGCCAGGCTGCTGCAACGCCTGCGCCAGCAGTCCGGCGCGGAACATCTGCGGGGTTTGCGCCTGCCACAACTGTTCGCGGCTCTCGGTGCACAGGATGCGGCCATTGCCGGTGTCGCGTTTCAGCGTATCCGCCACCGGCACCGCAAGTATGCCGCCCACCGCATCTTCGCGAACTTCCGCGATCAGATTGGCCAGATGCGCCCGGGTCAGGCAGGGGCGTGCCGCATCATGCACCAGCACCCAATCGTCCGGCTCGATCTCGGAAGCCAGCAGGCCGTTCAGCACCGTGTCCGAGCGCATCCCCCCGCCGCAAAACAGGGGTTGCAGCTTGTCGCCAAACCGCGACCAGTCATAACTGTGAAACAGCGTGTCATTGGGAGCCAGCACCACGAACACCGTGGAAATCTCCGCGCAGGCGCACAGAGTGCCGAGCGCGTGCGCGATCATCGGCTGTCCTGCCAGCGGCAGATATTGTTTGGGCAACTCGCCGCCCATGCGGGAACCGAAACCGGCGGCGGGAACCAATGCGTGAAATTCTGACATGGGCGTGATTGTAAATTAAAAGGTTATCCGCGCGCTTGGCTTATAATGCGCGCCTTTGTTTCAGGCTGTTTCCATGCTGTTCACCTCCAAACACTCCCGCCCCCGCTACACCCGGTTGCACGGGTCGAGCGACGCGCTGGCATTGGCGCAATATGCCGCGCAGCATGCTCCGCCGGCTCATTCTCCGCTTGTGATCATCGCTGCCGATGCTCAGGAGGCGCAGCGGCTGGTCGAGGAGATCCCGTACTTCGCGCCCGGTCTGCGCGTCCATCTGCTGCCGGACTGGGAGACGCTGCCGTACGATCATTTTTCGCCGCACCAGGATCTGATCTCCGAGCGGCTCGCGACGCTGCACCATGTGCGCAGCGGTTCGTGCGATGTGCTGGTGGTGCCGGTGACCACCGCGCTGTACCCGCTGCCGCCGGTGGAATACCTCGCCGCCTTCACCTTCTTCCTCAAGCGCGGGGAAAAACTCGACCTTGTAAAACTTCGCGAGCAGATGACGTTTGCCGGATACAGCCATGTGCAGCAGGTGTTGTCCCCCGGCGAATACTGCGTGCGCGGCGGCATCATCGATCTGTTCGCGATGGGCAGCGTGCTGCCCTACCGCATCGACCTGTTCGACGACGAGATCGAGACCATCGCCACCTTCGACGTGGACACCCAGCGCACCCTGTATCCGGTGCCGGAGATCCGCTTGCTGCCGGCGCGCGAGTTCCCGCTGGACGATGCCGGACAGGCGCATTTCCGCCAGAGTTTCCGCGACCGTTTCGAGGGCGACCCGTCCAGGTCGCACATCTACAAGAACGTCAGCAAGGGCAACGCCCCGGCGGGCATCGAGTATTACCTGCCGCTGTTCTTCGAGCGGACCGCGACGCTGTTCGATTACCTGCCCGGGCAGGCCACGCTGTGCCTGCATCACGCGGTGGATGATGCCATAGCCACGTTCAGCAAGGATGCCGCGTCACGCTACAACCTGCTGCGCGGAGATCCGCAGCGCCCGCTGCTGGAACCGAAGGAATTGTTTCTGGATGCGGAGCAGTTCTACATCCACGCGAAGGAGTTTGCGCGGCTGGACATCGTCGCTGGAGAAAGCGGCACTACACTCACCCCCTGCCTCACCGCCGCCATCTCCGACATCGCCGTGAACCGCCGCGCCGAGATACCCACGCAGGCGTTCCAGAATTTCCTGCAAACTTATCCGGGGCGCGTGCTGCTGCTCGCCGACAGTCTCGGGCGGCGCGAGATCATGGCGGGTTACCTGCACGAGTATGGCCTCGCCCCGGCGGTGTGCGAGAACTATGCGGAATTCCTGCAGCGCACCGAACAATTCATGCTCGGTGTCGGTCCGCTGCAGAGCGGATTCATGCTGTCCGATGACAACATCGCACTGGTGACGGAGACCGAACTCTATGCCGCGCAGCCGCGCAGCCGCGCCGCGCGCGCCGCGAAGAAAAGCAACGTGGAAGGCATGCTGCGCGATCTGTCCGAGCTCAAGGTCGGCGATCCGGTGGTGCATGAACAGCATGGCATCGCGCGTTACCAGGGCCTGGTCAACCTCGACCTGGGCGAAGGCGAGAACGAATTCCTGCTGCTGGAATATGCGGGCGCAGACAAACTCTACGTGCCGGTGGCGCAATTGCACGTCATCAGCCGCTACAGCGGCGGCGCGCCGGAAACCGCGCCGTTGCACAAGCTCGGCACAACCGCGTGGGACAAGGCGAAACGCCGCGCCATGCAGCAGGTGCGCGACACCGCCGCCGAATTGCTCAACCTCTACGCGCAACGCGCCTTACGCAAGGGCCATGCATTCAAGCTGACACCGCGTGACTATGAGGCGTTCGCCGCAGGCTTCGGTTTCGAGGAGACTCCGGATCAGGCTGCCGCCATCGTGGCCGTGATCGCCGACCTGCAATCCGGCAAACCGATGGACCGGCTGGTATGCGGCGACGTGGGTTTCGGCAAGACCGAGGTCGCATTGCGCGCCGCCTTTGTCGCAGCGATGGACGGCAAGCAGGTCGCGGTGCTGGTGCCCACCACGCTGCTGGCCGAGCAGCATTTCCAGAATTTCTCCGACCGCTTCGCCGACCTGCCGGTCAAGATCGCCGAACTGTCGCGTTTCCGTTCCGCCAAGGAGCAGGCCCAGGCGCTCAAGGACATGGCGGACGGCAAGCTCGACATCATCATCGGCACGCACAAGCTGATCCAGAAGGGCGTGAAGTTCCACAACCTCGGTCTGGTCATCATCGACGAGGAACACCGCTTCGGCGTGCAGCAGAAGGAACGCCTCAAGGCGCTGCGCTCCGAAGTCGACGTGCTGACGCTGACCGCCACGCCGATCCCGCGCACGCTGGCGATGTCGCTGGAAGGCTTGCGCGATTTCTCGGTGATCGCCACCGCGCCGCAGCGCCGCCTGTCGATCAAGACCTTCGTCGCGCAGGCCAGCGACGGCATCATCCGCGAGGCGGTGCTGCGTGAACTGAAACGCGGCGGGCAAGTGTATTTCCTGCATAACGAGGTGGAGACCATCGCCAACATGGCGGAAAAACTCGAGCGCCTGCTGCCCGAAGCGCGCATCCGCGTGGCGCACGGCCAGATGGGCGAGCGCGACCTGGAACAGGTGATGCGCGATTTTTACCAGCAGCGTTTCAACGTGCTGCTATGCACCACCATCATCGAGACCGGCATCGACATCCCCACCGTCAACACCATCCTGATGAACCGCGCCGACCGCTTCGGCCTGGCGCAGTTGCACCAGTTGCGCGGCCGCGTCGGACGCTCGCACCATCCGGCATACGCCTATCTGCTGGTGGAGACCGAAGCGCTCACCGCGCAGGCGAAGAAACGCCTCGAAGCGATCCAGGCGATGGAGCAGCTCGGCAGCGGTTTCTATCTCGCGATGCACGATCTGGAGATACGCGGCGCGGGCGAAGTGCTGGGCGAATCGCAAAGCGGCGAGATGCAGGAGATCGGCTTCTCGCTGTACACCGACATGCTCAACGCCGCAGTCACTTCGCTAAGACTGGGCAAGGAGCCGGACATGGCTCACCCGCTCGGCGTCACCACCGAGATCAACCTGCACACGCCCGCGCTGCTGCCCAACGACTACTGCGGCGATATCCACCAGCGCCTGGTCATCTACAAACGTCTGGCGAACTGCGCGACACCGGAAGAACTGGACGACATGCACCAGGAACTGATCGACCGCTTCGGCCTGCTGCCCGGGCCGGCGCAGATACTGCTGGACTGCCACCGCCTGCGCATCCTCGCCAAGCCGCTCGGCATCAGCAAAGTGGATGCGTCTTCTGAAGCCATCGTGATCCAGTTCGTGACCAATCCGCCCATCGACCCGATGAAGATCATCACCCTGATCCAGAGCAAACGGCATATCAAAATGGCCGGACAGGACAAACTGCGAATTGAATTAAAATACACCGACATCACCCAACGCGTGCTCGCCATCAAAAACTTTCTAAACGAATTGACCTCATGAACCTGATCATCCAAGCCCCCGATGCAATCGCTGCCACCCATCTGGATCATCTTGCCAGCCTGGCGCAAAGCACGCGGCGCGAACAGATCGCGGCACACGCCTACCGCTTTTTTGAGGCACGGCAACATGCCGTGATCGCGTCTTATTGTCTGGCGAACCGGCTCGACTACGGCTTTGTGCCGCAAGACACGCAGCTGTCCGATTTCGGGCTGGTGGTGATGGACATGGATTCGACGCTGATCAGCATCGAGTGCATAGACGAGATCGCCGACATGCAGGGACTGAAACCGCAGGTCGCGGCCATCACCGAGGCGGCGATGCGCGGCGAGATCGACTTCGCCGAAAGCCTGCGCCGCCGCGTCGCGCTGCTGGAGGGACTGGACGAGCACGCATTGCAACGCGTGTATGATGAGCGCCTGCAACTGAATCCCGGCGCCGATATCATGCTGGCCGGGCTGAAACAGCATGGCATCAAGACTCTGCTGGTATCCGGCGGCTTCGTGTTCTTCACCGAGCGCCTCAAGGCCAGACTGGGCCTGGACTACACCCACGCCAACACGCTGGAGATCGTCAACGGCAAGCTCACCGGCAAGGTGCTGGGCAAGATATTCGACGCGCAGGGCAAAGCCGACTGGCTGGTGAAGGTACGCGGGGAACTGGGACTGAAACCCGCACAGGTCATCGCGATGGGCGACGGCGCCAACGATCTGAAGATGATGGCACTGGCCGGCATCAGCATCGCCTACCACGCCAAGCCGGTGGTGCGCGAGCAGGCCAGCTACGCGCTGAACTTCGTCGGGCTGGAGGGGCTGGTGAATTTGCTTATGTGATCGACTCGATTCGACAGCATTGCTCTTAAACCCAAATAATCCATTAGCCTCGAAACCCCCTCCAGCTCCCCCTTGTCAGGGGGAGTGCCCGGCCTGCTCCTCCCCTGACAAGGGGAGAGCGTAGCGAGGGGCTGTGGGAGGGGTTGGGGTGGAATTTCTGGCTAATGGACCATCTCGGTTAAATCAAATTCTGCCCTTGGCAATCGCTACGCGGCAAGAGAATGCGATTCCGAACAATAACTACAAGGACAGTCATGAACGACAAGATACGCCAGCTTCTCAAGCAGATCAGCACCCTGGAAGCCGAACTGGGGACAGCCATAGAGGAGCAGGAAAGCCGGGTACGCTACAAGATCGAAGGCAAGCGCGTGGTGTTCGAAAACGCCATTCACGAAGCACACCTCAAGCTCAAGCCGAAGATGAACTTCCTGGTCTGGTTCTTTACCGTACGCCCGCAAAACTTTCTCACCATGCCGTTCATCTACGGCATGCTCGTGCCGTTGGCCTTGCTCGATCTGTGCATCAGCCTTTATCAGCTGACCTGCTTCCCGATATACGGCATCACCCGGGTCAAGCGCGCCAACTACATCCTAATCGACCGTCAATATCTGGCCTACCTGAATATCATCGAAAAAGCGGACTGCATGTACTGCGGGTATGCGGTCGGGATGATAGCCTATGCAAGCGAGATCCTTGCCCGCACCGAGCAGTATTTCTGTCCGATCAAGCATGCGCGCAAGATGCTCGGGGCACATGCGCGCTACGCGAATTTTCTGGGCTACGGCGAGGCAGATGATTTCCATGACAAACTCGAAAGGTTCCGCAGTGAACTGGCCGAGGAAGGAAAAAGCAATACCAGCAAATAGCATTTGAAGGAAAAACTGCTTTGGAGCAAATTGCGTGCCTTGTTTTACCGAGGCCGCCTAACCTTCTGTTAGAGAAAGTTAAATGATATTGAGCAAAAATATCCCTTGCAAAAAGCCCCCCTCACCCTACAATTAGTGAAAATCGAACGGACAACCACTATATATAGTGGTTTTTGCTTTTTTGGACGTAACCTGTCCAGCACATACAGGGAGGTAGTATCATGCTCGATACCGAACCAGGCGCTTTCTCCAGCACACCCTCCGAGCGGCGCCTGATACCCCGCAACGATCAACCCGCAAACCAATTCGACTCGACAGTATCTTCCGATATTCCCGTTTACGGGCAACCAGTGATCAACGGGGTTGGCAACACATTGGAAGAACAACCGGCATTTGAAGGAACGACTGTAATGACACAAGAGATCAGCACCGAAGTATTGCTGGAAAAATATGCCGAGGTCGGCGAGACCTCGGTAGAGGACGTGCGCCGCCGCGTGGCACGCGGTCTGGCGCAAGCCGAAAAACCGGAACAGCGCGCCCACTGGGAAGAGGCCTTCTTCCTCGCGCAGGAGCACGGCTTCGTGCCTGCCGGCCGCATCAATTCCGCAGCCGGGTTGAAGAATCAGGCGACCCTGATCAACTGTTTCGTGCAACCGGTGGGCGACTCGATCTCCGGCATCAGCGACGGCAAACCCGGCATCTATGATGCACTGCAACAGGCCGCCGAGACGATGCGGCGCGGCGGCGGGGTCGGTTATGATTTTTCGGCGATCCGCCCCGAAGGCGCGCAGGTCAAAGGCACCAACTCGCGCGCCAGCGGGCCGATCTCCTACATGCGCGTATTCGACCGTTCCTGCGAGACCGTGGAATCGGCCGGCGCGCGGCGCGGCGCGCAGATGGGCGTGCTGCGCTGCGACCATCCCGACATCGAGCGTTTCATCCACGCCAAGGACCAGGGCGACCTGAAAAATTTCAACATCTCGGTCGGCGTGACCGACGCGCTGATGCACGCGCTGGAAAACAACCAGCCGTTCGAACTGGTGCACAAGGCAGAGCCTTCCGCCGCGCTCAAGGAACAAGGCGCGGCCAAGCGCGCCGACGGCCTGTGGGTATACCGCACCGTGCAGGCCGCCGATCTGTGGAAGCAGATCATGGAAAGCACTTACGACCACGCCGAACCGGGCGTGCTGTTCATCGATCTGATGAACCGCGACAACAACCTGTCTTATTGCGAAGTGATCGAGGCGACCAATCCCTGTGTCACTGCCGACACCTGGGTGATGACCGGACAAGGCGCGCGCCAGGTGCACGACCTGGTCGGCAAACCTTTCACCGCGTTGATCGACGGCAAGACCTACCCGACCGAATCGCAAGGATTCTTCTTCACCGGCACCAAGCCGGTGCTGCGCCTGAAAACCGCCGAAGGACATTCATTGCGCCTGACCGCCGACCATCGGGTGTTGCGCGTTTCACGCATGACGCGCTATCTGCGCGAAACCGAGTGGGTCAACGCGGGCGAATTGCGCAGCGACGATCAAATCGTGTTGCACGATCATCGCGCCATGCAATCATGGAATGGCGCGCACAGCGAGGACGAAGGTTATCTGATCGGCCTGCTGATCGGCGATGGCACGCTCAAGACCGACAAGGCTGTGCTGAGCGTCTGGGATACCGCTGCGTTGAAGATCGCCAACGGCGGAGACATGCTTCCATCCGCCGGAGTGGCCGGTGTCATGCGTGCCGCCGAACAAGCGGCGCGTTCGTTGCCGCACCGTGCCGACTTCAACGGCTGGCAAAAACCCATTACAGGTCGCGGCGAATATCGCCTGGCGACAGGCGCATTGCGCACGCTGGCACTGGAGCTCGGGCTGACACCCGGCAACAAGCGATTCACTGCGGCCATCGAAACCGCCTCATCCGATTTCTATCGCGGCGTATTGCGCGGCATGTTCGATGCCGACGGTTCGGTGCAAGGCTCGCAAGAAAAAGGTATCAGCGTCCGGCTGACACAGATCGACCTCGGCAACCTGGAGGCCGTGCAACGCATGCTGCAACGTCTCGGCATCATCTCCACCATCTACCAGGATCGCCGTCCCGGTGGCATGAAAGCATTGCCGGACGGCAAAGGCGGGGTAAAAGACTATCCCTGCCAGGCACTGCATGAACTCATCATCAGCGGCGAGAACATCGTGCGTTATGCCGAGCTGATCGGCTTTGCGGATAGCGACAAGATGGACAGGCTGAATGGCTTGCTGGCCAACTACCAGCGCAAGCCGAATACCGAACGTTTCGTCGCAACCGTGCTGTCATTGGAAGATGATGGTGTGGAAGATGTGTATGACGTGACCGTTGCCGACGTGCATGCCTTCGATGCCAATGGCTTGTATGTCCACAACTGTGCTGAGCAACCCCTCCCCCCTTACGGCTGCTGCTGTCTGGGTTCGATCGACCTGTCGCGCATGGTGGAAAAGGAATTCACCAAGCATGCGGCTTTCAACTTCGCGCAATTCAAGAAACTGGTGCATGTCGCGGTGCGCATGCTGGACAACGTGCTGGATGTCACCGCCTGGCCGCTGCCCGAGCAGCAACTGGAAGCGCAGAACAAGCGGCGCATCGGGCTGGGCTTCACCGGTCTGGGCGACACGCTGGTGATGCTGGGTTTGCGCTACGACACCGACGAGGCGCGCGAGTTTGCGTCGGACATCACGCGCATCATGCGCGACGAGGCCTATCTCGCCTCGGTGGAGCTGGCCACCGAACGCGGCGCGTTCCCGCTGCTGGATGCGAATCAATATCTGGCCGCACCGCGTTTCGCCTCGCGCCTGCCGGAACAGATCAAGGACAAGATCCGATCACATGGCCTGCGCAACAGCCACCTGTTGTCGATCGCGCCGACCGGTACCATCTCGCTCGCGTTCGCGGACAACGCCTCGAACGGCATCGAGCCTGCCTTCTCGTGGTTCTACACGCGCAAGAAGCGCATGGCGGAGGGCGGCACCAAGGATTATCCGGTGGAAGATCACGCCTGGCGGGTGTACAAGAAAATGGGCGGCGACATGAACAAGCTGCCGCCCGCCTTCGTCACCGCGCTGGAGATCTCCGCGATCGATCACATGAAGATGGTGGCGGCGGTCGCGCCCTACATCGACACCTCGATCAGCAAGACCGTCAATGTGCCGGTCGATTATCCCTACGAGGATTTCAAGCACCTTTACACCGAAGCTTGGAAGGCCGGCCTGAAAGGCCTGGCGACCTATCGCCCGAACAGCGTGCTGGGTTCGGTGCTGTCGGTGACGCCCGAGATCAAGCAGGCAAAAACAGAAGTGGCAGAAACAGAGCAACTGCAGGATTTCATCTTCGACCAGGACCGCCGCATCACGCTGGAAGCGACACCGAAACCCGCGCTCGCCTCGTTGCGCTGGCCGGGCCGTCCCAAACTGCCGAATGGCAGCGAGGGCTGGGTCTCGCAAGTGGTAAAGCATCCGCTCGGCACCTTCGTCATCTTTGTTTCCCATACCTCCAACGGCCACAATCATCCGTTCGAGGTCTGGGTGAACGGCGCGGAGCAACCGCGCGGCCTCGGTGCGCTGGCCAAGTCGCTGTCGATGGACATGCGCACGGAAGATCCGGTATGGGTACGCATGAAGCTCGAGATGCTGATGAAGACCGCCGGTGACGACGCGTTCGACATGCCGATGCCGCCTGACGGCGAGATCAAGCGCATGCCCAGCCTGGTATCCGCGTTCGCGCACCTGCTGAAATACCGCATCGAAGCATTGGGCACGCTGGAAGTCAGCGCGGACGAATCGACGCCGATGATGGACGCGCTGTTCGCGAAGAAGGAACCCAAGACCGGCACCGACGGCACGATGAGCTGGACGGTGGACATCGCCAATGCCGGCACCGGCGACGACTTTGTGCTGGGCCTGAAGGAACTGATGTTGCCGGACGGACAACGCCGCCCCTACTCGATGTGGCTGTCCGGCGTCTATCCGCGCGCGCTCGACGGGCTGTGCAAGGCACTGAGCCTGGACATGCGCGTGATCGACCCGGCTTGGATAGGCATGAAGCTGCGCAAGCTGCTCAATTTCGGCGAACCGCTCGGCGACTTCATGGCGCGCGTGCCCGGCGGCATCAAGATGGAAAGTTATCCTTCCACTGTTTCCTACGTCGCCAAGCTGATCATCCACCGCTACGCGATGCTCGGCATCCTCGACGAACACGGCTATCCGGTGCAGCAAATGGGCGTGCTGGAAATTCCGGAAGGACAGATCAAACCGACCGGCATCAAAGCGCTGACCGGCAAGGTATGCAAGGAATGCGGCAATGCCACGCTGATCAAAAAAGACGGCTGCGAATTCTGCACCAGCTGCGGCGCGATCGGTGCGTGCGGCTGATCGCAGGCTTGATGAGCTGCCGCTTTCAGTCCGCTAAAAAGACTGCATGATGCGCGACTCAACACCATGCGAAGAATGCCAGGAGTGTCACTGCCAGCGACCGTTCCTCGGCCTTATGGAAAGCTTTCCATAAGGCCGATTATGCAAAGTGGTTGATTATGGAAAGTAGTTGAGGAATCCGGCGATGCAAATCAGGTAACGCAAGGTATTGCAGCCGCTGTCCCGGGCGCAAGCTAGACATAATATCG
>JBGSKJ010000021.1:0-8312 GCA_041741275.1 Gallionella sp. | reverse complement strand
GGGGCGCGATTCATCGCGCCCTGCGCTATTCAGTGTGACGGAAGAAGGGCGCGATGAATCGCGCCCCTACGGGGTTATCGATATTCGGTTACCTCCCGGTCAATTCCTGGTAGCGCGCCTTGTCGGCATCGTAGCGGGCTTCCACCGCTGTTTTTTCCGCCAGGGTTTTTTCCAGGTTCCGCTGCAGCTTGTCCACGCGGGCCTGGGCTTCCTTTACATCATCCTGCAAATCTTTCGGGACTGGCTTGTTGACCCTGCCGTAGTTTTCAGACTCTTGCCGCAAGCCGAGCAGATTGTCATTGGCCATCCTGAGCTGGGAGTTGTTGTTGTTGATGCGTGCATTTACCTGTTGCAGGCTGCGGTTGCGCGCCAGGTCGATTTCCTTCACATTGCTGTAAGTGCTGGTCAACATCGTGTCACGGCGTTTCTGCTCGAGAGCGTCCTTTTCATCGGCGCGTTTTTTCGCATCCTCCTGCGCCCTGGCCTTTCGTTCGGCGGGGGTCGGCACTTCGATCGTTTTTATCAGCCGTCCGGACTTGTTCAACTCGGCACGGTCTTTGTTGGCGTATTCCGGCGGTATGGTCTCGCCGTAATGTGTGGTGCCGTTGTCATCCACCCACTTGTACAATTTCGCGGCGACGGGCAGGCTGAAGGTGATGCCGACGACAAGCGCGATCAGCATCCTGGAATTTGTCATTTTTTCACCCCGTATTTTTCCCGATAGGATTGTGTGGCGAGCAGATTCTGCACCATTTCGGCTTCCCCCTGCAAATAACCGAGCAAGTCATCCAGCGTGGCGATGGATATGACCGGGATGCCATAGCTGCGCTGAACTTCCTGCACGGCGGACAGTTCACCCTGCCCGCGTTCCATGCGATCCAGTGCGATGACCACGGCGCAGGGTTCGGCACCGGCTGCGCGGATCAGTTCGATGGATAAACTTACCGAGGTGCCGGCGGAGATCACGTCATCGATGATCAGCACCCGGCCGCCAAGCTTCGCGCCCACCGTCGTGCCGCCCTCGCCGTGGTCCTTGGCCTCCTTGCGATTGTAGCAATAAGGCACGTTGCGGCCCTGCTCGGCAAGCGCGATCGCGGTTCCGGAAACCAGCGGGATACCTTTGTAGGCCGGCCCGAACAACATGTCGAACGGCAGTTCCGAGGAGAGTATCGCCTGGGCGTAAAACTGCGAAAGATTTCTTAATGACTCTCCATCGCTGAATAACCCGGTGTTGAAAAAATACGGCGACAAACGTCCCGCCTTGGTTTGAAACTCGCCGAAGCGCAGCACCTTTTGCTGCACGGCAAAGCGGATGAAATCCTGCCGGAAATTGAACATGGTGAATGTGATAGGTTGAGAGGATGGCGGTCATTATAATGCGCGCCTCGCGATCTATAACATTCGTATTTCAATTCGAAGGCGAGACAAGGCGGCGACGAGCAAATGACGAGACAGTGCTTTTGGCACGGCGAGGAATGCGCGATAACCAGCGACTTGGCTGACGTCTTTTGATAGCCTAGTCGAATGGCTAGTAGTTATATCAGGAAGCCAACGCAGTATCACCGATGAATTGGAATTCGAATCATGCGTATCATTACCGTCAATCTAAACGGCATCCGCTCTGCCGCCAGCAAAGGCTTTTATGAATGGATGGCCGAACAGGATGCCGACATCGTATGCCTGCAGGAGCTCAAGGCACAGGCGCCGGACATGACCGCGCAGATGCTCGCGCCACAAGGATATCGCGGCTATTTCCATTATGCGGAGAAAAGGGGTTACAGCGGCGTGGGCCTCTATTGTCGCGAACAGCCGCAACAGGTCATTGCCGGCCTGGGTATCGCCGAGTTCGACGCCGAGGGGCGCTACATTTGTGCGGACTTCGCCGGTTTCAGCGTGGTATCGCTGTACCTGCCTTCCGGTTCCAGCGGAGAGGAGCGCCAGGCGGTGAAGTTCAAGTTCATGGCGGCTTTCCTGCCGCATTTGAGGGAACTAAAGGCCCGCGGTCGCGAGGTGGTGATCTGCGGCGACTGGAACATCGCGCACCGGGAGATCGACCTGAAGAATTGGCGCGGCAACAGGAAGAATTCCGGCTTTCTGCCGGAAGAGCGTGGCTGGCTTACCGAACTGTTCGATGAGGTCGGTTTCGTCGATGTGTTTCGCCGGGTACATCCCGAACTGGAGGCATATACCTGGTGGTCGAACCGTGGCCAGGCCTGGGCGAAGGATGTCGGCTGGCGCATCGATTACCAGATCGCCACAGCGGTCATCGCCGCCCGCGCCGAAGCGGCAAGTATCTACAAGGCGCAACGGTTTTCCGACCATGCGCCGTTGATTATCGATTACCTGTAGGGGCGCAGGAAACAACAAGCGCTTCTCACGTTTGCCTGGCTTCGCCCCCCTCGCTGCGCTCTCCCCGCAGGCGGGAGAGGAGAGCGAAGCGAGGAGCCGAGGTGAGGGGCGCGCCGTGTCCCTACGACTGTTCCCAGGGCAGCCCCGCTACCCGCCAACCGCCGATTGTATTGCGGTGTTTGTCATTGCTCATTTCGCCTTCAAATCCTTCCAGCACGTTGTAGCAGTCGCTGTAACCGGCATTGGTGGCTGCTGCTGCGGCGTGATGAGAGCGGGCGCCGCTCCGGCAGATGAACAGCACCAGCGCCTCCTTGTCGACCTGCTGTTCCAGTTGCGCGAGGAAATGCGGGTTGGGTCTCATGCCCGGATAGGTCGCCCATTCGATATCCACGCTGTTCACTACGTGACCGACCCAGTCAATTTCCGCGCGGCTGCGGACATCGACCAGTTTGGCGCCGGGTGCGGATTGCAGGATTTCATGGGCCTCGTCCGGATACAGCGCGCCTTCGTAAGGCAGGTTCAGCTCTTTGGCGCGTTGCTGGGCAGTTTGCAGAATGGCGGTGATTTTTCCCATGGAGGGCTCTTTCTCTTGAATGTAGGGTTACGGCGCGCGGTGCTTGAACGAAGGCTTAACGAGATATTGTCGTAAATGCTATGCTGCGCGCTACAGACGCATACTAGCGCAATCGATATGAAAAATCACACCCGTCCGCATCATCCACGGGCCGCTATCGGGGCTTTCGAGCCCACCCACCCGGAGCGATTCGCCGCCGCGCAGAAAAGCACGTGGGTGAGTATCGTCATCAATTTGATGCTGACGTTCTTTCAGGTCGTGGGGGGATTCTTTGCACACTCGCAGGCGCTGATGGCGGACGGCCTGCATTCCCTGTCGGATCTGCTTTCCGATGTTCTGGTACTGTATGCCAACCGGCACGGCAATCGCCACGCCGATGCCAATCATCCATACGGCCATGCGCGGGTTGAGACTGCGGCCACACTTATCCTGGGGGTGTTTCTCGCGGTGCTTGGTGTGGCGTTGCTGGTGGCGGCAGCGATGCGCCTGCAACAACCGAATGCGCTGCTTGCGGTCAACCCCCTGGCGCTCGCCATCGCGGTGTTCGCTTTGGTGGCCAAGGAGGGAATGTTCCGTTACATGCTGGCGGTGGCCAAACGGGTGCGCTCGCAGATGCTGGTGGCCAATGCGTGGCACGCGCGTTCGGATGCGGCATCCTCATTCGTGGTCATCGTCGGCGTGGCCGGCAACCTGCTCGGATTTACCTTCCTGGATCTGGTTGCCGCAGCGGTTGTGGGCGTGATGATCGCGCACATGGGCGGTAAACTGGCTTTTGAAGCGATGACTGAACTGATCGATACCGGGTTGGGCGAGGAGGAAGTCGCTGCAATCAGGCAGACCTTGCTGAATACCCACGGCGTGCACGGCCTGCACGAACTGCGCACCCGCAAGATGGCGGACAATGCGCTGGTGGATGCACACATCATCGTCGATCCCAAGATCAGCGTTTCGGAAGGGCACTACATCGCCGAGGCCGCGCGCCATGCCGTGCTCAAGAATCACCATGTGCTGGATGTGATGGTTCATATCGACCCGGAGGACGACATGCTGGCCAAGCCGAACACTCATTTGCCCAGCCGTCCCGAGTTGTTGACTTATCTGGCCGAACGACTGGGAAACCTGGATTTGCCGGATAAGCGCGTGGTACTCCATTATCTGGACGGCAAGGTGGATGCAGAAATTTTTATGACCGCCATGCAGCAACAGGCCGATGCCCTGCAACTGCGTTGCGATGAGTTGGTGCGGAATAACGAAATATTTCGCGGCATTCAAGTCCACTGTAGTCACGCACAGAATTAGTGCGGGAATGAGCGCCGCCCGCCCGTTTTTGGTGCAATTATTTTTTGTGCGGTGCGGCGGGCTTATGGCACAATGCCGCCCTGCCGTGCGGATAGGGCTGGCACGCTTTCTGCATTAAGAATTTCGGGATTTGGTTAGCTGTTTAATTTGATGCTTTGGGAGACGGTTATGTCGATGTCGGCAAATGATGTGTTAAAGATGATTAAAGAGCGCGAAGTAAAGTTTGTGGATTTTCGTTTTACCGATACGCGCGGCAAAGAACAGCACGTGAGTGTGCCCGCCAAGTATGTGGGTATGGACAAGTTCGAGGATGGCCATGCGTTTGATGGTTCTTCCATCGCCGGCTGGAAAGGCATCCAGGCTTCGGACATGTTGTTGATGCCGGATCCCACGACCGCTTATCTCGATCCATTCATGGATGAAAATACCCTGGTGATCACCTGTGACGTGGTGGAGCCCACCGATGGCAAGGGCTATGACCGCGATCCGCGCTCCATCGCCAAGCGCGCCGAGGCTTACCTTAAATCCAGCGGCATCGGCGACACGGCGTACTTCGGTCCTGAACCGGAATTCTTCATCTTCGACTCGGTCAACTGGCAGATCGACATGTCCGGCTGTTTCGTCAAGATCAATTCCGAGGAAGCCGCCTGGTCTTCGGGTGAAAAGTTCGACGGCGGCAATATCGGCCACCGCCCGGTCGTCAAGGGCGGCTACTTCCCGGTTCCGCCGGTGGACAGCCTGAACGACATACGTGCCGCGATGTGTCTTGCATTGGAAGACATCGGCATCGAAGTCGAAGTGCATCACCACGAAGTGGCGACCGCCGGCCAATGCGAGATCGGCACCAAGTTCAACACGCTGGTGCGCCGCGCCGACCAGACACAGGTCCTGAAATATGTGGTGCACAACGTGGCGCACCAGTACGGCAAGACTGCGACCTTCATGCCCAAGCCTATCGTGGGTGACAATGGTTCGGGTATGCACGTGCATCAATCCATCTGGAAGGGCGGCAAGAATCTGTTTGCCGGCAATGGCTATGCGGGGTTGTCCGAACTGGCGCTTTACTACATCGGCGGCATCATCAAGCATGCCAAGGCGCTGAACGCGATCACCAACCCCGGCACCAACTCCTACAAACGCCTGGTTCCGCACTATGAGGCGCCCACCAAGCTGGCCTACTCGGCGAAGAACCGCTCCGCCTCGATCCGTATTCCGCACGTGCCGAGCGAAAAGGCGCGCCGTATCGAAACCCGGTTTCCGGATCCCACGGCCAATCCCTACCTGTGCTTTGCGGCATTGATGATGGCCGGTCTGGACGGCATCCAAAACAAGATCCACCCCGGCGACCCTGCGGATAAAAATCTGTATGACTTGCCGCCGGAAGAGGATGCAAAGATCCCGACCGTGTGCAGTTCTCTGGATGAGGCATTGGCACATTTGGACAAGGATCGCGAGTTCCTGACCCGTGGCGGCGTGTTCTCCAGCGACTTCATCGATGCTTACATCACTTTGAAGATGGATGAGGTGACCCGTTTGCGCATGACCACGCATCCGGTCGAGTTCGAGATGTATTACAGCATTTAAACCGGGATCACCGGTGGTAAAACAAAACGGGGCCGCAAGCCCCGTTTTTTTTGAACCGCGAATGTTTGTCTGGGTCCGATCCTTGCCCTATACTTGCCGCATTGTCTCAGGGAATAGCAATCATGAAGCTTCGATATGCGCTGGCTGTGTTGTGCATCTGCCCGTGTCTGGTGCAAGCCGAGATCTATAAGGCAACCGATGCGAATGGGCACGTCACCTATTCGAGCACGCCGATCAAGGGCGGCAAGAAAATAATTCTGGAACCCTTGCCCACCATGGTTCCGCCGGCGCGCGCGCGTTCTGCGGCTTCGCCGGAGGGATTCCCCAGGGTGGATGGTGAAACGCAGAAAAACCGCGATGACACCCGCTACCTGATCCTGCAAAACGAGCTGAGTGAGGAAGAAAGGTTGCTCGAAGAGGCCAGGCAGAACCTGCAGGCCGCCGAGCAAAATCCGGAAGTCTTCAGGGGACAGGATGGCAAGTCCTATCGCAACGTCGATAAATTCGAACAGAAGATCAAGCCGCTTGCCGACCAGGTTGAACTGCACCAGAGGAATGTTGAAGCCCTGAAGACCGAGTTATCCAGACTTAAATAACAATCCTGTATCTGGCATACTTTCTGCTTATTGATTACGTATGCCCGACTTGCCCTATCTCACACTGGAACACCTCGCGACCGCCGTCATCGTGCTGGATGATGAATCGCGTATTGCCTTCCTGAATCCTGCCGCGGAGCAACTGTTCGATGTGAGTGAGAAGAATCTGCGCGGGCTGCCGATGCAGCAGGTGTTCACCCATACCGAACAACTGGCCAGCGCAATGCGGCAAGCGGTGCACAACAATGCCAGTTTCATCGAGCATGACCTGACGCTGGGCACGCATGCGCATGGCAAGCTGCATCTCCGCTGCGCGGCTACTCCCGTGCAGTTGGCCAATCGCTTTCTGTTGCTGGAGTTCCACCCGATGGACAGGCCGCTGAAGCTGGCGCGGGAAGAACAGATGCTGGACCAGACACAGGCCAGCCGTTTGCTGTTGCGCAATCTGGCGCATGAGATCAAGAACCCGCTGGGTGGCATACGCGGTGCGGCGCAGTTGCTCGAGCAGGAACTGGAAAAGCCGGCCTTGCGCGAGTACACCCAGGTCATCATCCAGGAGGCGGACCGGCTGCGCTCACTGATGGAAAAATTGCTCGCCCCGCAAAATGCCTCGCACCACAGTGCACTCAACATCCACGAGGTGCTGGAACGTGTGCGCAGTGTGGTGTTGGCGGAAATGCCGGAAGGATTACAGATAAGGCGCGACTATGACATCAGCCTGCCCGCGCTGGTCGGTGACAAGGAGCAGTTGATACAGGTCATGCTCAACATCGTGCGCAACGCTGCGCAGGCGATGCAAGGCAGCGGTCTGATCGTGCTGCGCACCCGCATCGCGCGCCAGGTGACGCTGGTCAAGCAACGCCATCGCCTGGCGGTGATGGTGCAGATCATCGACAACGGCCCCGGTATTCCCGCCGAGTTGCAGGACAAGATCTTTTATCCGCTGGTGTCGGGTCGTGCAGACGGGCATGGTCTGGGGCTGACACTGGCGCAGGATTTCGTCAGCCAGCACCATGGCATTATCGAGTTCGACAGCGAACCCGGACGCACCTGTTTCACCGTGTTGCTCCCGCTGCCATGAATAAGAATGCTTGGCAACTCAGCCACGGATTAACACGATGAAACACAGATTTCCCCTTATGGTTTTATCCGTGAATATCCGTGTTAATCCGTGGCTGGATATTTTTAAGCATAAAGTTGACAAATTCACCAACAATTTGAGTGACATATCATGAAACCAGTCTGGATCATTGACGACGACCGCTCGATACGCTGGGTGCTGGAAAAATCGCTGGCGCGCGAGGACATCGAATTCAAAAGCTTCGCCACGGCGGATGATGCGCTGCGCACCCTGGCTCATGAGGTGCCGCAAGTGGTCGTCAGCGATATTCGCATGCCGGGCAGCTCGGGGCTGGATTTTCTGCAGACGTTGCACCAGCGACATCCGTCGATACCGGTCATCATCATGACCGCGTATTCCGACCTGGAAAGCGCGGTCTCGGCTTTTCAGGGCGGAGCTTTCGAATATCTGCCCAAGCCGTTCGATGTCAACCACGCGATAGAGCTGATACGCCGAGCGCTGGAGCAGAGCCGGCGCAAGTCGGCAGAAACCGAGCAAGTGGAGTTGGACACGGAAATACTCGGCCAGGCCCCGGCGATGCAGGAAGTTTTCCGCGCTATCGGCAGGTTGTCGCAATCACACGCCACCGTGCTGATCAACGGCGAATCCGGCACCGGCAAGGAACTGGTCGCTCATGCGCTGCATCGGCACAGTCCGCGCGCCAACAAGCCGTTCATCGCGATCAACACAGCCGCGATCCCCAAGGACTTGCTCGAATCGGAACTGTTCGGCCATGAGCGCGGCGCGTTCACCGGCGCGGCCGCGACGCGGCGCGGCCGCTTCGAGCAGG
>JBGSKJ010000020.1:0-24324 GCA_041741275.1 Gallionella sp. | reverse complement strand
AGCATGAAGGCCGAAGTGGTTGCATGGGAGCAAGACCGAAACAACAGCTTGAAAAAGATTAACTGGCAATTTACAACTTCGGATGCGCGGACCAAGCTGACGCGTCTTTATCCGAAATTATAATTGTTACATGGTACTAGTACTCTGGGTCGTCACGATAGTCGTGTTCGCCTGGTTCTTCATCCGCGGCAACACCGTTGCGGGAACCGATGGCAGGACCGCGGTCGTGCTGCAAGCCGGTGAACGTGATCTGGTCCTGACGGAGATGCGCGGTCTGCTGGCCGCGACACAACAGATACTGGAGGGTGCGAATCAGGGCGACATGCAGCGCGTCGGCAAGGCTGCCCGCGCGGCAGGCATGGCTGGCGCGGTGGATGTAAATCCGGCACTGATGGCTAAGCTGCCGATCGAATTCAAGCAGTTAGGCATGAGCGTGCACCAGGATATGGATGACATCGCCAACGCCGCAGAGGGTGGTAAATCATCCGCGGAAATCTTGCAGATGGCATCGAACACCCTGACGAAATGTGTCGCCTGCCATGCTGCGTGGCAGATCAAGGCAGCGAATTAGGCTGTAGCAGTTTGGCGCGCGCAGGGAGCTACGCCTTGCTCTTTGCGGTTTTCTTTGCAGCGACCTTTTTTGCAGCTGGTTTCTTTGCAGCCGGCTTGACCACTTTTTCGGTGGCTACTTTCTTGGCGGCAGGCTTCGCTACCTTTACAGCGGTCTTGGTCTTGGGGGCGGCGACTTTTGCTTTCTTGGTCTTCGCTGCCGGTTTGGCCTTGGTGGTTTTGGCCGCCGGTTTCCTGCCTTTCCCGGCACTGCTGGGCCCTTTAGCTACCTTGGCAGCGATCAGTTCCAGTGCTTCTTCCAGCGTGATGTCATCCGGGGAAACACCCTTGGGCAGCGTGGCGTTGATCTTGCCGTGGCGGGCGTAGGGGCCGTAGCGCCCGCTGCAAATTTCCACGCTGGCCTTGTCGTCGGGATGATCACCCAGCACGCGCAATACCGTGTTGCCGTCGCGGGCCTGGGCCAGCAGTTCCACCGCCCGGCCCAGGCTGATATCGAAGATGCTGTCGCTGCGCGGGATGGATTTAAACTTGCCGTCGTGCCCGATGTAGGGTCCGAAGCGGCCGATGTTGACGATGACTTTCTTGCCGGTTTCCGGATGCGCGCCGAGTTCGCGCGGCAGCGCCAGCAGTTTGAGCGCGCTGGCCAGATCGGCCTGTTCGAGCGGCATTTCCTTGGGCCAGGAAACGCGTTTGGGTTTGACCTTGTCTTCCTTGACGGCTTCGCCCAATTGCACGTAGTGGCCATACGGGCCGCGCAGCAACAATACGGCTTGCTTGGTTTCCGGATGTACGCCCAGCTCCACTCTGGCCGAGGCATCGTCCTGCGATTCGCCGCTGAGGCTGCGCTTGTACTTGCACTCCGGATAGTTGGTGCAGCTGATGAAGCTGCCGTAGCGGCTGAGCTTTTTGGCGAGCGGTTTGCCGCATTCCGGGCACGCCTCGTCTATCAACTCGACCGGACGGTCGATGTCGGCCTTTTCCTTGATCAGTTTGGAAAAACCTTTCCAGAATTCGCCCATCACGCCTATCCAGTCGCGCTTGCCTTCGGATACTTCGTCCAGCTCGTCTTCGAGGTGGGCGGTGAAACCGTAGTCCACATAGCGGGTGAAATGGTCAGTGAGAAAGCGCGTAACGACACGGCCGACATCGGTGGGCATGAAGCGCTTCTTGTCCAGAATGGCGTATTCCCTGGCTTGCAGCGTGGAGATGATGGTGGCGTAAGTGGAAGGCCGGCCGATGCCGTGTTCTTCCAGCGACTTGACCAGGCTGGCTTCGGTGTAACGCGGCGGTGGCTGGGTGAAGTGTTGTTCGCCATACAGTTTGTCGATGGGCAGCACATCGCCCTCGGCCAGCGGCGGCAGCTTGCCGCCATCCTCTTCGGTCGCATCGTCCACGTCTTCCATGTACACGCCGATGAAACCGGGGAACACCAGCACCTGGCCGTTGGCGCGGAACAGTGTATTGTCGCCGCCCAGGCGGATGTCCACACTGACGGTGTCAAATCGTGCCGGCGTCATCTGGCAGGCCAGCGTGCGCTTCCAGATCATCTCGTAGAGGCGCGCCTGATCGGCGGTCAGATGATCGCGCATGCTGTCCGGCGTGCGCAGGATCGAAGTCGGGCGGATCGCTTCGTGCGATTCCTGGGCGTTCTTGGTCTTGCTCTTGTAGGCAGGCTGGGTGCTCGGCAGGTATTCCGAAGAGAAATTATCCTTGATGTAATCGCGGATCTCCTGCACTGCTTCTTTCGCCAGCGATACCGAGTCGGTACGCATGTAGGAGATCAGGCCCACGGTCTGCCCGCCTATGTCCACGCCCTCATACAGCGACTGCGCGGTGCGCATTGTGCGATCGGCAGTCATGCCCAGTTTGCGTACAGCTTCCTGCTGTAGCGTGGACGTGGTGAACGGCGCGGCGGCATAACGCTGCTTGGCTTTCTTCTCGACGCGCACCACCTTGGGGGGCAGCTTCGCATCGTTGAGCTTGGCGTGAATCGCGTCGTATTCGGCCTGAGTACCTATGCTGAGCTGCTCCAGCTTCTTGCCCTGATACTGGAACAGCTTGGCGGTAAACGGCAGGTGATCCTTATTTGTATCGAGATGCACGGTCCAGTATTCCTGGCTTTTGAACGCTTCGATCTCCAGCTCGCGCTCGACGATCATGCGCAGCGCGGGGCTCTGCACGCGTCCTGCCGAAAGTCCCGGGCGTATCTTGCGCCACAGCAGCGGCGACAGATTGAAGCCGACCAGATAATCCAGCGCGCGGCGTGCCTGCTGCGCGTTTACCAGTGGCTGCGAGATTTCGCGGGGGTGAGCGACCGCTTCGCGAACCGCCGACTGGGTGATCTCATAGAACACCACGCGCCGCATGTCCTTGTTCTTCATGCCGCGTTTGGCTTTGAGCAACTCGGAAATGTGCCAGGCGATCGCCTCCCCTTCGCGGTCCGGATCGGGTGCCAGATAGATATGTTCGGCAATCGCGGCAGCTTTGGCGATCGCGTCCATATGCTTGCTGTTGCGCGCGATGATTTCATATTTCATCGCAAAATCGTTTTCGGTATCGACTGCGCCGGTCTTGGGAATCAGGTCGCGCACGTGCCCGTACGAGGCGAGTATCTCGAAATCCTTGCCCAGGTATTTTTGCAGCGTTTTGGCCTTGGCCGGAGACTCGACGATCAGGAGATTGGTTGCCATGCGTTCGATCTGAGATTCAATGCAGTTGTGCGGAATGTAGCGGCGTAAGCAACTCTTCGATCAACAGCGGATCAAGATCCTGATGGCGATTCCACAACACCATCAGCATGATCAGCTTGAGTTTATCCAGCGCGAGATTTTCCTGCTTCAGCGCAACGGAACGATCGATGATCATCTCGCGTTCGACGGCAGAGATTAACCGCTGTTGTTCGGCAAACAGCAGGAACTGGCGGGCTTCGTAGCTGATGAGCTGCAATTCCAGTTCGGCAAAATGACGCTGTCCGGTGTGCTCAAGGCTGTCGGGGTAGCTGTCCGGATTTTGCTTTTGCAGCGCGGACAGCCAGGTCAACGCCTCGCTGATGTCATCGTCCTCGAAGCCGGCGGCGGAAAGCTTGCGTTCCAGCCTGTCCGGTTCCGGATAACTGCCCGCGTCGAAGTAGCTTTCAAACAGGTACATCAAAATTTCGAACATGATTTGCGTGAACCTCTAAAAATCCAGATTTCATCTCAACTGCTGTGTTGCAGAAAAAATTTCTTGCTTACATATCAAGCTATATGTGGCGCGGCAAAATTTTTTCCGCGCCTTGCATTTGAGCGAACTCTGAACTTTTAGAGGCTCCCTAGCGTGGATTTATTGAATTCGTTGATACAGTCCGCCGGGCAGCGTGCTGACGCGCCCTTCCAGTTCGAGTGTCAACAGCATGGCGGATAGCTCGGCTATCGTCAAGCCGCAACGCGCACTGAGGGTGCCCACATCCACAGGATCGAAGCCGAGGTGATCGAGCAGCGCGAGGTCAGTGCCCGGTATGTCGATGTCCTGCACAGCCGGGTTGCGCGCGGGTGCAGCCGGCAGACTGCCCAGTTCCTCAAGAATGTCCTGTGCGGTCTCGACCAGTTTCGCGCCCTGCTTGAGCAGCGCATGGGTGCCTTTGCTCTGCGGCGCGTGTATCGAGCCGGGGATCGCGAACACATCCCTGCCCTGCTCCAGGGCCAGCCGCGCGGTGATCAGCGAGCCGCTTTGCAGTGAGGCTTCCACCACCAGACAACCGGCGCTCATGCCGCTGATCAGGCGATTGCGGCGCGGGAAGTTGGCAGCCAGCGGTGGGGTGCCGAGCGGAAATTCCGACACCAGCGTGCCCTGCTGTGCGAGCGCGTGGGCCAGATCGCGATTTGCGGCGGGATAGACCTTGTCCAGTCCGGTACCGACTATCGCGATACTGCTGCCCTGATTTTTCCCCTGGCCGCGCAATGCGCCGCGGTGGGCGGCGGCGTCGATGCCGTGCGCCAATCCGCTGATGATGCACAAGCCGGCATCGCTCAGTGTCCTGGCGAAAGCCTCGGCGTTGCTGATGCCTTGAGGTGTGGCATTGCGACTGCCGACCACGGCCAGGGCTGCGCGGTTGAGCAAGTCCAGTCGCCCTTTCACATACAACAACAGCGGCGGGTCGGGAATATTCAGCAGCGCCTGCGGGTAGTCGTCATCGGCGAGGGTAACGATATGATTGTTACTGTCTTCCAGCCAGGCCAGGGTGGGTGCAATGACATCGTCAGCTATTCCCTTGCTGATTTCAGCAGCGACATCGGGCTTGACGACGGATTTAAGTGAACTGATGGAGGCGGTGAAGACCGCATCGGGTGAGCCGAATTCCTTCAGCAGGCGGCGCACGCTTTCACCACCCAGGCCGCGCGTCAGGCTGAGTGCCAGCCAGGCTTTGAGCGAGACATCGAAAGACATGTAGTGTCAGTGTGTTGAAAAACGTCGCCGGCGAGGAAATGATGTGGCATCCCGCTAGGGGGTTTGAGCACGATCCAGCAACTGCACCGGCAGCTTGGTTTGCATCACCAGCGCATAGGACACTTTCTCGAACACGCGGAACACGAATACCAGACCATAGCGTTCATCCGGCAATGTGTAACTTTCACCCTCGCTTTTCACTTCTTCACCCTTGTGGTACAGGGCCAGCACGTGCCCGATTTCCACGCCGTCGCGCGTGCCCTTGTTCAGCGTGATGGCGGTATTCTGCCCGGCCTGCGATACGCCGCCATAAACAGAGATCACGCGCGCGGAAATGTTGCTTTCCGGTGCGCGCGGCAGGTAGGTCATGGCGGTATCGGTCGAGGATGCCACCAGACGATCCCCTCTATGAGTCTCCTGGACTGAGTGTGTGATCGAGACAGTGCTGATTTCAGCAAAGTTCGTCACTTCGGCATTACCCAGATAGACAGCCTCTACACCCAAGACTTCGCCGCTGTCCGGATCGATGAATTTTTTGCCCGGGCGATAGATCTGCCACTGGTTTCCCAGGTCAGGGGTCAGACCCCTGGCAAAACAGATGTCGCCCTCACCGAGGATCACACGCCCTTCGCGGGCACCGATCAACGCAGGCGCATCCTTGAGCGCATCCTCTTCGAGAACCAGGGGCCGGCTCAGGAACGGGGCGATGGCAGCCGCGGGAATGCTCGGGATGGCATCGTGGATGCTCAGGCCTTCGCGGACTTTCGGAGAGAGCCTGACGATGCCGCTGGCATCGCCAGCTCTATCCCTCGCTTCGTCCGCACCCATTTGACCGATGCGCAATGTGCCGCTGCTGCGGTCGAGAAATACCAGGTCGCCAGGGTAAATCCAGTGCGGATCCTTGATGGTGTCTTTGTTCAGGCCCCAGATATGCGGCCACTTCCACGGATCCGCGAAGAACTTTCCGGAAATATCCCACAGCGTGTCGCCCTTGACAACGACGTGCCGGTCGGGAGCGTCCGGACGGATTTGAAGCTGATCGGCACAAGCCAGGACAGGCAACAAAAAGCAAATCAGCGATATAATCTTGCGCATTGGAAACTCCGGCACGGCCAATATTATTTTATTTGAGGGCAGGCAAAACTGCTGCGGTGCGCCAAATTCTGCATCGAGTCATATAAATTAGCAAGCATTTATGGGTGACACATGGCAATCCTGAAAATATTGCAGTATCCCGACGAGCGCCTGCACAAAGTTGCCAAGCCGGTGGTGCATGTCAATGAAGCCACACGCAAACTGGTGCGCGACATGGCGGGGACCATGTATACCGCCCCCGGGGTGGGTCTGGCGGCGACTCAGGTGGATGTGCATGAGCGGATCATCGTGCTGGACGTTTCCGAGACACACGATCGATTGCATGTGTTCATCAATCCCGAGATCATCGCCAGCAGCGGCGAAGAGGAATGCGAGGAGGGTTGTTTGTCAGTGCCGGGTATCTATGAGACGGTGCGGCGTGCTGCCAAGGTCACGGTGCGCGCCCTTGACGAGAAAGGTGATTCGTTCACGCTGGAAGCAGAAGGCTTGCTGGCGGTATGCATCCAGCACGAGATGGACCATCTGCTCGGCAAGGTTTTCGTCGAATACCTGTCGCAGCTCAAACAGACCCGGATACGCGCCAAGCTGAAAAAGCGCTTGCGCGAAACCATGTAAAAACCTCTGCACAACTACTGATGAAACAACTAGCCATCTGACTAACCCAGCAAAAGACGCTGGGCAAGTCATTGGTTATGCGCATCGCTGATACTGCGTTAAAAAATGGCTCAAAATCCTCGTGTACTAAATGTACACTGCGGTTTCTCACCATTTTTTGCCTTGTCTCAGCTTCGCTCGCTACGTTGTGCAGAGGTTTTTTCCAGGCTAAATTTATTATGAAAATCATCTTTGCCGGTACGCCGCAGTTCGCGGCCATCGCGCTGGCCGCGTTGCACAGGGAGCACCGGGTTGTCGCGGTGCTGACACAGCCGGATCGTCCGGCCGGACGGGGTATGCAGCTTGCCATCAGCGCCGTGAAACAATTCGCTATTCAATACGGTCTGCCGGTGTTGCAGCCCGCAACTTTGAAGACCGCAGAGGTGCAGAGTGAGATCGCCGCGTTGGGTGCGGATGTGATGGCGGTGGCCGCTTACGGTTTGATCTTGCCGAAAGCGGTGCTGCAACTGCCGCGCCACGGCTGCTTGAACATCCATGCTTCGCTGCTGCCGCGCTGGCGCGGTGCGGCGCCAATCCAGCGGGCCATTCAAGCCGGGGATGCCGGGACCGGCATCACCATCATGCAGATGGACGAGGGGCTGGATACCGGCGACATGCTGTTGCAGCACGATTGTCCGATCGCGGCAAACGACACCGCGCTGACCCTGCATGACAAGCTGGCGGAGATCGGCGCGTGCAGCATCATCGAGGCGTTGCATTTGCTGCAGGAACATCGTTTGACCCCGGTCAAACAGGATGATGCGGCGGCGACGTATGCCGCCAAATTACTCAAAAGCGAAGCCCGCATAGACTGGCGCCGGGATGCGCGGCAAATCGAACGTGCGGTGCGTGCCTTCAACCCGTTCCCGGTATGCCACACAGACTTGAACGGAGTGGCGATAAAGATCTGGCAGGCCGCGCTGTGTCCCGACCAGCACGGCGACCCGGGCAAAGTGCTGGCCGCAGACAAACGCGGTATCACGGTGGCGTGCGGCACGGCCGCGTTGCGACTGGAGTTGTTGCAGCGTCCCGGCGGCAAGGCGCAATCCGCCGCGCAATTTTTGCAGGGCACGCCGGTCAATACCGGCGATGTTTTCGATGCAAGTTGAAACGCAACACATACAGTTTGCCGCCGGAAATGTCGTTCAGCAAGTGCTGGCGAACGGGCGCAATCTCAATCTGGCGCTGGATGAATCGCTACGCAGCAAAGTCGCGTGGTTGCCGGCGCAGCGCGCCGCCCTTCAGGATATGAGTTATGGCACGCTGCGCTTTTACGGGCAGTTGCAGGCGGTGCTGGATAGGTTGTTGCACAAGCCTTTGCCGGATGAGCGGGTGCGCTTCCTGTTGCTGGTCGCGTTGTATCAGTTGCAATACGGCAAATCGGCGCAACATGCGGTGGTCGATCAGGCGGTGCGCGCTGCGCAAACCTTTAATCCGCGCGTGAGCGGCCTGGTAAACGCGATACTGCGCAATTTTTTGCGCAACCAGGCCATCGTGCTTGAGCAGGCCGCCCAACAGCCGCAAGGCAAATACAGCCACCCCCAGTGGTGGATAGATGAGCTGCGCACCCAATATGGCGAGCGCAGTGCGGCGCTGCTCGAGGCCGGCAATCGGCATCCGCCGATGACCTTGCGTATCAACCAGCGGCGCGGTTCGACTGCGGATTACCGGGCTTTGCTGGCGCAGCAGGGGTTGTCTGCACGGGCCGTCGAGCCTGATGCCCTGCAACTGGACAAACCGGTGCCGGTGGAAAGGTTGCCGGGATTCCTTGCCGGGCTGGTCTCGGTGCAGGATGCCGGCGCGCAATATGCGGCACGGTTGCTGGATGTACGCGACGGGATGCGCGTACTGGACGCCTGTGCCGCGCCGGGCGGCAAGACGGCGCACATCCTGGAACTGGCGGAGGTAAATATGTTGGCGCTGGACAAGGATGAAAATCGTTTGCAGCGCGTTGCGGAAAATTTGCAGCGTCTGAACCCGACAGTACAACGTGGGACCGCGCAACTTGTGGTTGGGGATGCGGCCGAACCGGAAAAATGGTGGGATGGCAAAGCTTTCCAGCGTATTCTTGCCGATGTACCCTGTTCTGCATCCGGGGTGGTGCGCCGCCATCCCGATATCAAGTGGTTGCGCCGCCGCGCGGATATTGCCGTGTTCGCCGCGCAACAGCTCGGTATCTTGTGTGCATTGTGGCGATTGCTGGAGCAGGATGGTAAATTGCTCTATGCCACCTGTTCGGTGTTCCAGCAGGAGAATGATCAAGTCATCGCGGCGTTTCTGGCGCAGCAGCCGGACGCGCGCCGATTGCCGGTGGCTTTGCCCGAACAGAGCGGGGGACAATTGTTGCCCGATGACCAGCATGACGGATTCTTTTATGCATTGCTGCAAAAAATTGCCTAGCGTGTTACTGCGCGGAGTGATGATCATCTGGCTGCTGGCCGCAACAGCTTATGCGGACGGCATTTCCGTCAACAAGGCGGAAGTGCGCCTGGACGAGGATGGCTATCATCTTTCGGCCAGCTACGACATCAGCCTGACGGCGGTGATGCAACAGGCACTGTCGCGCGGCATCCCGTTGTATTTTGTGGGCGAGTTCTCGCTTATCCGCCCGCGCTGGTACTGGCTGGATGAAGAAGTTTTTTTGGGGGAGCAGACCGTCAAGCTTTCCTACAACGTGCTGACGCGCCAATACCGCATCGCCCGCGGCGCCTTATTCCAGAACTTCACCAGCCTTGAGGATGCGTTGCACATACTGGCCAGGCAAAACTCCGCTCCCATTCCCGCAGAGTTATTGAAGAAGGAGGAAGGCTATATCGCCGAGTGGACGGGATGGATAAAGCGGGAGGGCAACTACGTTGCGGCGGTGCGCCTGCGGCTGGACAATGCGCAGCTGCCCAAGCTGTTGCAGGTGAACGCGTTGTCCGGCAGCGATTGGACGCTCAATTCGGATTGGCACCGATGGGAGATCAGCCCGGCGGAAATGCCTGTGAGCGGCGCGGCCGGGGCGGAGTGATGACGCGGTGAAAAACCTGATCCTGCTCAGCGTTGTGCTCGCCATCGCATTGCTGGCCCTGCTGTCCGGCAGCAGCGCCAACACCGAGGTTTTTTCCTTCAACTATTACGCATTGCTCGGGTTGACCGGCCTGCTGGCGCTGAGCCTGATGGGCCTGGTTGGCTACCAGTTGTGGCGCTTGCGCAACAAATTGAAGAACCAGGTGTTCGGCGCCAGGCTGACTTTGCGCCTGGTGACATTTTTCACGCTGATCGGAGTGCTGCCGGGTATTTTGATCTATGCGGTGTCGGTGCAATTTCTGGACAAGAGTATCGAATCGTGGTTTGACGTGCGTGTTGAAAAGGCGCTGGAGGGCGGTCTGAATCTCGGCAGGAGCGGTCTTGATAACAGCTTGAACGAGCTTGCCAAAAAAGCCAAATTCACGGCCTTGCTGCTCGCCGAAAAACCCCCGGGGCGATACCAGCAGGCACTGGACCAACTGGTGGATGAGAAAGTGGCCCAGGAAGCGGCCCTGTTCACGATCAGGGGTGACTTGATCGCGTTTTCCTCCGGCAGCAACGCGCGATTGTCCGACCTGCCGGATGGCGATCTGTTGAGATTGGCGCTGGACAAAGGCGAGTATGCGGTGATCGACACCCTGCCGAACAAGGGATTGACGCTGCGCACGCTGGTGGCGGTGAATCCCGATGCGCCGATCGTCCGTCGATATGTGTTGCAATTCACCCAGCCGGTGCCGAAACAGATCGAGGAGGATGCCGAGACCGTGCAGACGGTATATCGCGACTATCAGGAGCTGACCTTTTCGCGGCTCGGGCTGAAACGGCTGTATGCGATCACCCTGACGCTGTCATTGCTGGTGGTGCTGTTGGCAGCGGTATCGGCGGCCTTTTTTCTCAGTGAAAGATTCGGTTCGTCGCTTGAGGCGCTCGCGGAGGGAACGCGCGCAGTTTCACAGGGTGATTTTACCGGGCAATATCCGATACGCAGCAGCGATGAGCTGGGTGCGCTGACCGGCCTGTTCAACCAGATGATCCGCCAGTTGTCGGATGCCAAGACCGCCAGTGAATTGCAGCAGCGTCAGGTGGTGCGCGCCAAGGGGTATCTGGAAAGCGTATTGACCCACCTTTCTTCGGGCGTGCTGGGGCTCGACGACGAACTGCGGTTGCGCTCGGTGAATACCAGTGCGGTGCAGATTCTGGGTGCGCCGCTGCACGAAATGCAGCGCGTCAGCCTGGAGAAAATCGCCGAAAGGTTCACTCTGCTCAATTCGTTCTGCCGCACCATCATCGAAGCCTTCACTGAAAATCCCAACGGCGATTGGCAGCGGCAAATCGAGCGGCTGAGCAAGAATGGCAACCAGATCCTGCTGATGCGGGGCACGCGTCTGCCACCCGGCTCGGGTGCGGGTTGTGTGGTGGTTTTCGACGATATCAGCCATCTGTTGCGGGCGGAACGCCAGGCGGCCTGGGGCGAAGTGGCGCGCCGTCTGGCGCATGAGATCAAAAACCCGCTGACTCCGATCCAGCTTTCGGCGGAGCGTTTGCAGTACAAGCTCAGCGGCAAGCTCGATGAAGACGGCGCAAAACTGTTGCGGCATGCCACGCAAACCATCGTCAGCCAGGTCGCCGCGATGAAAAACATGGTGAATGATTTTGCCAATTATGCGCGCGGTCCGGCGCTGATGCTGTCACATCTGGATGTGCACAAGCTGATCAGGGAAGTGCTGGGTCTGTATGAGTCGAATGACATCCCGATCGTGCTGGATCTGGCGGCGGCAAAGAGTGACGTCAACGGTGATGCCACCCGGTTGCGGCAAGTCATCCACAACCTGTTGCAGAATGCGCAGGACGCGTTGCTGGGTGCCGGGCAGCCGCAAATAACGCTGCATACTGAAACGCGCAATGGAGAGATTCTTCTGCATGTCGAGGATAACGGCGCGGGATTTTCTGAAAGCGTCCTGTCCAGCGCTTTCGAGCCGTACATGACGACCAAGACCAAGGGTACCGGGCTGGGATTGGCTATTGTGAAAAAAATCGTGGAAGAGCATGGCGGGCGCATCGCCATTGAAAACAAAACGGCCGGCGGGGCGCGGGTCAGTATCGTTTTGCCGCTGGCGGAGGAGGTGTGATGGGCAGCAAACAGATTTTGGTGGTGGATGATGAAATCGGCATCCGCGAATTGTTGTCGGAGATCCTGTTTGATGAAGGATATCAGGTGCATCTGGCCGAAAACGCCGAACAGGCACGCACTTACCGGAACGAGCATGAACCGGATCTGGTGCTGCTCGACATCTGGATGCCGGATACCGATGGCATAGCCTTGCTCAGGGAGTGGGTCGAACAGGATTTGCTGACCATGCCGGTGGTGATGATGTCGGGTCACGGCACGATAGAGACGGCGGTCGAGGCGACGCGCATCGGCGCGGTGGATTTTCTGGAAAAACCCATCGCGCTGCAAAAACTGCTCGACACGGTGGCCAAGGCGATCAGGGAGGGTTCGCCCAAACCGCACCTGCCTGCCGCAGCGCATAACCCGCAGCCGGATCCGGATGCCGAAGGCCGGGCGCAGCAAATTTCCCTGCCGCTTGATTTGCCATTACGCGCGGCGCGCGATCATTTCGACGCGCTTTATTTCGACTACCACTTGCGCAAAGAAGCGGGTAATGTCACACGGGTTGCCGAAAAGGTCGGGCTGGAACGTACCCACCTGTACCGAAAACTCAAGCAATTGGGCGTCAAATTCCACAAAAAGGACGGCGAAGACCCGCCCTGACAGGCAAGCGATATTGGGGCGGTTGCCCTAATCGGGGGGGTGCGGCATAATTACCGGCCAAAACATATTCAGGGCACCCTGTAAATTCGGTTTATATAGGGTTGCTATTCACACAACCAATCCCGCAAGGATGTTCAAGAGGTAACAGGAAATGGCCGCTACACGCAGCATCACCCCACCCAAATTCAATGACATTACCGGCGCGATCCGCATGCTGGCAGTGGATGCCGTGCAGAAGGCGAATTCCGGTCACCCGGGCGCGCCGATGGGCATGGCTGAAATCGCCGACGTATTGTGGAATCGCCATCTGCGCCACAACCCGGCCAATCCCAAGTGGCCGGACCGCGACCGTTTCATGATGTCCAACGGTCACGGTTCGATGCTGGTTTATGCGTTGCTGCATCTGTCCGGATATGACCTGCCGATCGAAGAGCTGAAACGTTTCCGCCAGATGCATTCCAAGACGCCGGGTCATCCGGAATACGGTTACACGCCGGGCGTCGAAACCACCGGCGGTCCGCTCGGCCAGGGGATCGCCAACGCGGTGGGCATGGCGATGGCGGAAAAACTGCTGGCTGCGGAATTCAACAAGCCCGGCCACGAGATCGTGAATCATCACACCTATGTATTCATGGGCGACGGTTGCATGATGGAAGGGATTTCGCACGAAGCCTGCGCGCTGGCCGGCACCTGGGGTCTGGGCAAGCTGATCGCGTTCTGGGACGACAACAATATCTCGATCGACGGCCACACTGACGGCTGGTTCACCGACGATACACCCAAGCGTTTCGAAGCTTACGGCTGGCACGTGGTTTCTGTGAATGGCCATGATCCGGAGGCGGTCGATGCCGCGATCAACGCCGGCAAGAAGGTCACCGACAAGCCCACACTGATCTGCTGCAAGACCATCATCGGCATGGGTTCGCCGAACAAGGCCGACACCCATGACGTGCACGGTGCCGCGCTGGGCGATGCCGAGGTGGCCGCGACCCGCGAATTCATCGGCTGGAAATACCCGCCGTTCGAGATTCCCAAGCATGTGTATGAAGCATGGGATGCGCGCACCAAGGGTGCGGGACTGGAAAAGCTGTGGAACAACAAATTTGCCGAATACAAGGCTGCTTTCCCGAAGGAGGCGGCTGAGTTCACCCGCCGCATCAAGGGTGAGTTGCCGGCTGACTGGGCGGCGCATGCTGCCGATGTGATCGCCAAGACCAACGAAAAAGCCGAAACCGTCGCGACCCGCAAAGCCTCGCAAAACGCGATCAATGCGCTGGCGCCGGCATTGCCCGAATTCCTCGGCGGTTCCGCCGATCTGACTGGCTCGAACCTGACCAACTGGACCGGCTGCAAACACGTCCGCGCCAAGAGCACCGGCAACTACATCAGTTATGGTGTGCGCGAATTCGGCATGTCGCACATCATGAACGGCATGTCACTGCATGGCGGCTTCCTGCCGTTCGGGGGCACCTTCCTGATGTTCTCCGAATATGCGCGCAACGCCTTGCGCATGTCGGCGCTAATGAAACAGCGCGTGATATTTGTGTACACCCATGATTCCATCGGTCTGGGCGAAGACGGCCCGACCCATCAACCGGTCGAACAAACCGCGACGCTGCGTTTCATACCCAATATGGAAATATGGCGTCCCTGCGATACGGTCGAATCCGCCGTGTCCTGGGTGGCGGCAGTGGAGCGCAAGGAAGGTCCGAGCTGCTTGATCTTCAGTCGCCAGAATCTGGCCTTCCAGAAGCGCGATGCGGCACAGATCGCCGGCATCCGCAAGGGTGCCTATGTGCTGTCCGAAGCAGCCGGCGGCAAACCGAAAGCGGTGATCATCGCTACCGGTTCCGAAGTGGGCCTGGCGATGGAAGCGCAAAAAGTGCTGGCTGCCGACGGCATCGCCGTGCGCGTGGTGTCCATGCCGTCCACCAGCGTGTTCGACAAGCAAGACCAGGCCTACAAGGACAGCGTGTTGCCCAGGGGCGTGAAGCGCGTTGCAGTCGAGGCGGGTGTGACCGGTGGTTGGTACAAGTACGTGGGACTGGATGGCGCGGTGGTCGGCATGGATTGTTTCGGCGAATCCGCACCGGCACCAGAGTTGTTCAAGCACTTCGGTTTTACCGCTGACAACGTGGTTGCGACGGTAAAGAAAGTCCTCAGCTGAGGAAGTTGTTTCGCACCAAAATGTCGTCAAGGCAGCCACGGGTATTTTGTAACGGGCATAGACAGACAGGCAGGGTGGGCAGGAAGATTTGCCCACCCTGCCAGCGGTGAAAGGCGTGTGGTAAAGCACCAATAATTTTTAATAATCAAACGGGAGAGAAAAATGGCAATTCGTGTCGGTATCAATGGATTCGGTCGCATTGGGCGTATGGTGTTCCGCGCGGCGATAAAAGATTTTCCTGAAATCGAAGTCGTTGCCATCAACGACCTGCTGGAACCTGAATATCTGGCCTACATGCTGCGTTACGATTCCGTGCATGGCCGCTTCAACGGCGAAGTGTCCGTGTCCGGCAACAATCTGGTGGTCAACGGCAAGACTATCCGCCTGACCGCAGAACGCGACCCGGCCAACCTGAAATGGAACGAAGTCAAAGCCGATGTTGTGATCGAATGCACCGGCTTCTTCCTGACCAAGGAAACCTGCCAGAAGCACATCGACGCCGGCGCCAAAAAGGTCATCCAGTCGGCACCATGCAAGGACGACACGCCGATGTTCGTTTACGGCGTGAACCACGCCAGCTACAAGGGCGAGGCGATTGTTTCCGCGGCATCCTGCACCACCAATGCGCTGGCCCCGGTCGCCAAGGTGTTGAACGACACCTGGGGCATCAAGCGCGGTCTGATGACCACGGTGCATGCCGCCACCGCCACCCAGAAGACCGTTGACGGTCCTTCCAACAAGGATTGGCGCGGCGGCCGCGGCATCCTGGAAAATATCATCCCATCCTCCACAGGTGCGGCCAAAGCGGTGGGTGTGGTGATACCCGAGTTGAACAAGAAGCTGACCGGCATGGCTTTCCGCGTGCCGACTTCCGACGTGTCGGTGGTTGATCTGACGGTCGAGTTGAGCAAGCCCGCGACCTACGACGAAATCTGCGCCGCGATGAAGAATGCCTCCGAGAACGGCCCGCTGAAAGGCGTGCTGGGCTATACCAACGACAAGGTGGTTTCCACCGATTTCCGCGACTGCACCTGCCCATCCGTGTTCGATGCCGAGGCCGGCATCGCGCTGGACCCGACCTTCGTCAAAGTGGTGGCATGGTACGATAACGAGTACGGTTACACCTGCAACCTGATGCGCATGGTGCGCCACATCGCAAAATAAGCCGGTGATACGTGAAATGTTCTTCCCTCCCGGCGGGGAGGGTGGGCATCACATTTCACGTATCACCAAGCATCCCCCTGTGAGCCGCAAGACCCTGGTTTTGGACCAACCCTTGCTGCTTGCATAAATTCTGGAGAAAGAAATGTCCGTAATCAAAATGACCGATCTGGATCTCAAGGGCAAACGCGTCCTGATCCGTTCTGACCTGAACGTGCCCGTCAATGATGGCAAGGTGACATCCGACGCGCGCGTCACCGCATCGATGGCGACCATCAATTTCGCGCTGAAAGCCGGCGCGCGCGTGATGGTGACATCCCATCTGGGACGCCCCGAAGAAGGGATCTATTCCGAAGAGAATTCGCTCAAACCGGTTGCCGACGTGATCGCCAACAAGCTGGGCAAGCCGGTACGGTTGATCAGGGATTGGGCAGATGGCGGTTTTAACGTCGCCGAAGGCGAATTGGTGCTGCTGGAAAATTGCCGCTTCAACAAGGGCGAAAAGAAAAGCACCGATGAACTGGCGAAAAAATATGCCGCCCTGTGCGACGTGTTTGTGATGGACGCATTCGGCACGGCGCACCGTGCCGAAGCCTCGACTCACGGTGTGGCGAAGTACGCGCCGGTAGCCGCGGCCGGCATATTGCTGACCCAGGAACTGGAGGCGCTGACCAAGGCGCTACTCAGTCCGGCTCGCCCGATGGTCGCCATCGTCGGCGGCTCCAAGGTTTCCACCAAACTGACTGTACTGGAATCGCTGTCCGAAAAGTGCGAGCAACTGGTGGTCGGCGGCGGCATTGCCAACACCTTCCTCAAGGCGGTCGGCAAGAACGTCGGCAAGTCGCTGTGCGAGGACGATCTGGTTCCGACCGCGCAGGCGCTGATTAGCAAGATGCAGGCGCGCGGCGCATCCATCCCCATCGCGGTTGATGTGGTGGTGGGCAAAAAATTCGATGCCAACGAACCCGCTGTGCTGAAGGACGCCGGTGATGTGGCGGACGACGAAATGATTTTCGATATTGGCCCCAAGTCGGCGCAGGAATTGGCCGATATCATCATGAAGGCGGGAACGGTGGTGTGGAACGGTCCGGTCGGGGTGTTCGAGTTCGACCAGTTTGGCGCGGGTACCAGGACCATTGCGATGGCGATTGCCGAAACCAAAGCCTTCACGCTGGCGGGCGGCGGTGACACCATCGCCGCGATCCAGAAGTACGGTATTTATGACAAGGTGTCCTACATCTCCACCGCCGGCGGGGCGTTCCTGGAATTCCTCGAGGGCAAGAAATTGCCCGCGGTTGAAATTCTGGAACAGCGTGCCGGTTAATCCAAAATAAATGATTAAAGATGTTTCTGTAGTGCAGGAGCCCGGTTCATCGGGCGATTCTGTGGACACGCAATCGCGCAATGAATTGCGCTCCTACAAACCATTTTCTAGCATAAAAGACAGGGATACATGCTGCGCAGAACCAAAATAGTTGCAACGCTGGGGCCGGCTTCCAGCGACCAGAAAGTCCTCGAGAAGATGATACGTGCCGGAGTCGATCTGGTGCGCATGAATTTTTCACACGGCTCCGCGCAGGACCACCAGAAACGCGCCGAGACAGTGCGTGCGGCGGCCGCGGCCGTGGGCCGCACCGTGGGTATCCTGGCCGATCTGCAGGGCCCGAAGATCCGCGTGCGCAAATTCGAGAACGACAAGATCATCCTGAACAATGGCGACACCTTCATTCTTGACGCGACCCTGGAAGGGTTGGGCAACCAGCAGCGCGTGGGACTCGATTACAAAGAGCTGCCCAACGATGTCAGCGCGGGCACCGTATTGCTGCTCAATGACGGCATGCTGGAATTTGTCGTCACCGAAGTAAAGGGCGCGCAAGTCGTTTGCCAGGTGGTGCGCGGCGGCGTGTTGTCCAACAACAAGGGCATCAACCGCAAGGGCGGCGGTTTGACCGCCCCCGCGCTGACCGACAAGGACAAGGAAGACATCAAGACCGCTGCGCTGATCAAGGCGGACTATCTGGCCGTATCGTTCCCGCGCAGCGGCGACGACATGCGTCTGGCGCGCGAACTGATGCACGCTGCGGGTGGAAAGAGCATGCTGATGGCCAAGATCGAGCGTGCCGAAGCGATACCCGCGCTGGCCGGGATCATCGATGCTTCTGATGCCATCATGGTCGCGCGCGGCGACCTGAGCGTTGAAGTCGGCGATGCCGCCGTGCCGGGTTTGCAGAAGCGCATGATCAATATGGCGCGCGCCAAGAACCGTCTGGTCATCACCGCAACCCAGATGATGGAATCGATGATCACCAATCCCATCCCGACGCGTGCCGAGGTGTCAGATGTGGCGAACGCGGTACTGGATGGCACCGATGCGGTGATGTTGTCGGCGGAAACTGCGGTAGGCGATTACCCGATCGAAACCATCGAAGCGATGGCGCGCATTTGTCTGAAGGCAGAGGCGGTAGACGATGACCAAACGATAGCCCGCCGCTCTGTAGCTCAGAAATTCACACGTATCGATCAGTCGATCGCGATGTCGGCACTGTTTGCGGCATCCCATCTCAAGGTAAAGGCGATCGTCGCATTGACACAGTCGGGTTCGACCGCATTATGGATGTCGCGCCTGAATGCCGGCGTGCCGATCTTCGCTCTGACACCGGTTCCGGAAACGCTGACCAAGGTGACTCTGTTCAGCGGTGTGCATCCGATCGCTTTTAATTCCAAGGCTAAGGTGCAGTCTGAAGAGATGCATAGCGCCGAAGAGGCACTGGTTGAAAGAGGATTGGTAAAGGAAGGCGATCTGGTGGTGATTACCGTCGGAGAAGCGGTTGGTAAAGCCGGTCATACCAACACCATGAAGATCGTACGTATAGGCGATTACAGCAAGCACTAGATATTGGGATTTTCAGGGTGGGCGAAGGCTGTGTCGCAACATCCCGAAGTGTGCGATGTCGTATTGCAACAATATGCAGCCTGAACTGCAAAAACAGAATTCTTTAATTTTTAATCAGGAGAAATAAAATGGCTCTCGTATCTATGCGTCAATTACTCGATCATGCAGCCGAAAACGGCTACGGCCTGCCCGCGTTCAACGTGAACAATCTGGAACAAGTCAAAGCCATCATGGAAGCGGCCGACGAAACCAACAGCCCGGTGATCATGCAGGGCTCCGCCGGCGCGCGCAAATATGCCGGTGAAGCATTCCTGCGCCACCTGATCTCGGCGGCGGTGGAAGCCTATCCGCACATCCCGGTGGTGATGCACCAGGATCACGGCGCATCCCCGGCGGTATGCATCAACGCCATCAAATCCGGCTTCTCCAGCGTGATGATGGACGGCTCGCTGAAAGAAGATGCCAAGACTCCCGCCTCGTTCGATTACAACGTGGACGTTACCCGTCGCGTCGTCGAGATGTCGCATGCGGTGGGCGTGTCCGTCGAAGGCGAACTGGGCTGCTTGGGTTCGCTGGAATCCGGCATGGGTGAAAAGGAAGACGGCCACGGCGCGGAAGGCGTGCTGACCCACGACCAACTGCTGACCGACCCGAACGAAGCCGCCGAGTTCGTCAAACTGACCCAGGTGGACGCATTGGCGATCGCGATCGGCACCTCGCATGGCGCGTACAAATTCACCAAGCCGCCCACCGGCGACACGCTGGCGATCAGCCGCATCAAGGAGATCCATGCACGCATCCCCAACACCCATCTGGTGATGCACGGTTCTTCCTCGGTGCCGCAGGAATGGTTGAAGATCATCAACGAATTCGGCGGCGACATGGGCCAGACCTATGGCGTGCCGGTGGAAGAGATCGTCGAAGGCATCAAGCACGGCGTGCGCAAGGTCAATATCGACACCGATCTGCGCATGGCCTCGAGCGGTTCGGTGCGCCGCTATCTGGCACAGAACCCCAAGGACTTCGATCCGCGCAAGTTCCTCGCGGCATCCACCAAAGCGATGCGCGAGATCTGCAAGGCGCGCTACGAAGCGTTCGGTTGCGCCGGCCAGGCCGGCAAGATCAAACCGGTCTCGCTGGAAGCGATGGCGAACCGCTATGCCAAGGGCGAGTTGAAGGCGATCGTCAAGTAAGCCGGGCTATTCGGCGGCAAATGAGAAAGCGACCTACGGGTCGCTTTTTCATTGCGATCAACATTCAAGTTCGATAGGGTAGGCAACCACGTACCTGCGCCGAGTTGCGTTCCCATCCCAAAAGGCCGGATAATCACTCACACTCTTGCTGGAGGCTGACATGAACTATAAAGATCGCATCACCATAGAGCCGGGAAAACGTGGTGGCAAGCCTTGCATACGCGGGCTGCGCATCACGGTTTACGATGTGCTGGATTATCTCGCGTCAGGCATGACGCCCGCTGAAATCCTTGCGGAATTCGACTACCTGGAGTCCGAAGATATACAGGCCTGCCTGGCCTATGCTGCCGACCGTGAGCATCACCAGCTTGCGGTGAATGCTTGAAACTCCTGTTTGACGAGAACCTCGCGCCCTCCCTTGCTTTGGTATTGGCGGATATTTTTCCGCAGTCTGGACATGTTGCCCGAATCGGGTTGGGCGCAGCGCCGGATCGCGAGGTGTGGGAATACGCCAGGGAACACCACTACACCTTGGTCAGCAAGGATTCCGATTTCCACGATGAGTCTGCTGTACGGTTCACCGCCGAAGGTCGTTTGGATTCGCCGTGGCAACGGCACCACCAGGCAGATCGAATTTATCCTGCGCAATAAGCTGGAAGACATCCGGTCGTTGGTTGATAACACGGAATCCACCTATCTCGTCATTTTGTGAGTTTGGCTGGATGCGCTTGTGGAGCGGCAGCCTGACGTGGTGAGCAGGTGCTACCCCGCATCAGGATGTATTCGGTTTTCGCTGCTCCGGACCCAGGACAGCGATGGCGAACCGCTATGCCAAGGGTGAGTTGAAGGCGATCGTCAAGTAAGCTGGAAGACAGGCAGTAAAAGCAACGGCGACCTTCGGGTCGCTTTTGTTTTTCCGTTCATCGCTTGAATCCGGTGTTTGGTCGGAAACGCGCCACGAAAACCGGCCTGTTGCCTTAACATCGATCACCTTCAACGCGGGTTGAATTGGCAAGCGGGCTTGAGGTATGCTGCTGCCGGAACAGGCGCCTGAGCAAGGCGTAGCCGATCTGTGGACGATAGCGGATCCGCGATCACAACAACGAGGAAATCCAGATGCGTTTCGACCAGACTAAACTCCTGCGCGGCCTGCTGTTGCTGGCTGCAATATCGCTGTCTTCGTGCGGAGGCGGAGGAGGTGGCAGCAGCAGTACTCCACCACCTGTGGTCATCCCCACGGTCTATTACAGCATCGGCGGCACCTTTACCACTGGAGGCGCACCTTCCGGCATCCTCCCCGCTGCAGGGCTCGTGCTGCACAACAATCGCGGCAATGCCTCCGCCATCAACGCCGGAGATACGAGCTTCTCTTTCACCACACAGATCGCCAGCGGTGCAGCCTATGATGTCACCGTGTTCACCCAACCCACCGGGCAATTCTGCACCGTCACGAACGGCACCGGCACTGCGAGCGCGAGCATCCCTGCTATTACGGTGAAATGCGTAGCCGCCCGCACCATCAGCGTCACCGTCAGCGGACTTGGCGGGACGGGTCTGGTATTGCAAAACCGCAACAGCGTTGGAACAACGGTTGTCGATAATCTGCCCATCAGCATCGACGGCACCTTTCCCTTCAATACCAGGCTTGTCGATGGTGACACACATACCGTTAGCATGCTCAGCCGGCCGAGAAGCCCGCCGCAGGACTGCGTTATCGCGGGTGGTACAGGCGGCAATGGCAGCGGCAACGTAGCTGGGGATGTGACCGTAACGATCACTTGCGCAAACTCACCAGGGGGGATATTGCTTGACAAGCCACGCTACGCCTACGTCGCAAACAGCAATGACCACACCGTTTCGAGCTATATAGTGAATGCAACTACCGGCCAGTTGCGGCCGAACGGCTATGCGTATGTAGGGACGAATACCGGGCCGAGTTCAGTTGCGGTCGATCCCTCCGGCCAGTTCGCCTATGTGGCAAACAGCCTTGGCGATAGCGTTTCTGCCTATGCCATCGGTGCCGGCGGCAGGTTGACCAGCGTGGCTGCGGCGATACCGGCGGGTGACGGACCCAGTTCCGTCACCGTAGACCCCTCCGGACGTTATGTTTACGTGACCAATGCCATCGGCGAGAACATCACTGCTTACAGCATCAACCTCGGCACCGGCGCGCTGACCCGGGTCCCGTGCATCGGCGGCGTGGCGCTCGGTTGCAGCGGCAACAACGTGCTGAATTATCTGGTTGGCGCGAATCCCACCTCGATCACGGTCGCTCCCGCCGGACAGTATGCCTATGTGGCGAATAGCAGCGGGGTCTCGGCCTACAGTATCGACAGCTACGGGGCGCTCACTGCGGCCGACACCGATGCTACTGCGGGCGTTCAGACGAGCATCACAGCCGGGTCAAATCCGAATTCCATCAGCATCTCCCCATCCGGTGCATATGCCTATGTGGCGAATAACGGCAATGGTGTTTCAGGTTACTCCATCAACCCCAGCGGCGCATTGACGGCAGTAGCCGGCAATCCGTTTACTGCAGGGACGAACCCCCGCTCTGTCGCCATCGATCCCTACGGCCTGTCTGTCTATGTGGCGAATTTCACCAGCAGCAGTGTCTCGGCTTTCGATATTATCGGCGCTGGAGTAATAAGCAGTCTGGGCGCGGACGTGGGGTCTTCGGGGACCGGTCCCACCTCGGTGATCGTCGATCCCTCCGGCACTTTCGCCTACATGGTGAATAACACCACCGCCGATGTCTCGGCTTATAACATTACCGGCGGCCTGCCCGTTCCCCTCAGCGGTGCCGCCGGCACGATGCGTTCCCGTGCCGGCAGTGCCTCGATCGCGATGACCAAGGGCGCTGCTGCGGTGGCTTACACGCCCACGTTTGCCTATGTGGCGAATGACGGCGGCGATGTTTCGGCTTATACCATCAACGCCAACACTGGCGCGTTGACCCCAGTGGCTGGCAATCCATTTACCGCAGGGACGAATCCAAGCTCTGTCACTGTCCACCCCTCCGGCCAATTTGCCTATGTGGCGAATAATGGCTCAGCGAATATCTCAATCTACGATATTGATTCCCTCACCGTCCTCGGCGCACTCGTTCCCAATGGTAGTATAGGGACGGGATCGGGACCCAGCGCCGTCACAGTCGACCCCTCCGGCCGGTTCGCCTACGTGACGAATAGTGATGCTACAGTTTGGGGTTACAGCATCGATGTCGCTGTAGGTGATCTCATCCAGATCGATATGAATGGCGTTACTGCCGGTATGCAAAACATAGATTTACCTGGCTCCAATCCCCGCTCTGTCACGATAGATCCGACCGGCCGGTTCGCTTATGTGGCGCATGATAGCGGTGTCACGGCCTATTACATCAACCCTTCCAGCGGTGCGTTGAGTTTTGTGGGTACCGTGGGTGCGGGGGTAACTCCCAGTTCGGTCACGGTCGACCCGACCGGCAAGTTCGCTTACGTTGTGAATAATGGGGGAACAACCGTCTCAGCTTATAGCATCAATGCCAGCACTGGCGAATTGAGTAGTGAGACGACCATCCCTACCGGGACCAATCCCAAGGCTATCGCCATCGACCCGACCGGCAAGTTTGCCTATGTAGCGAATAATGGCGCCAACTCGGTATCGGGTTATTCCATCGATCCCGCTACCGGGGTGCTAGCATCGATCGACACCGATGCGGTTAGCGGCGGCAATGAACCGACCATCCTTGCCGGAACCGGCCCGATGTCCGTTACGATAGATATCTCCGGCTCATACGTTTACGTGGCAAATAGCGGAGGAGATGTCTGGGCCTACAGCATCAACACGACCACAGGGGCGCTCACCAGCCTCGGCGCGCCTACAGCGGCGGGAACCACACCCGCCGCCATCACCACCACCGGCACGATCCAGTAAGCCGCTGCGATACCGCGTATGAACAAAGACCCCGGCAACGGGGTCTTTGTTTTTTGATGAGAGCATTTGAGGTGGGGTGGTTAGATGCGGCCGTGCCCGGGATGTCATTCCGGTTTGCATCAAGAGCAACGATGGTTTTGCAGGGCGCGGCCAAAGGGATCGATCCGGTTCGAAGGAGCGGTTCAATTCTGGAGTGCGGCGACGTGTCGCCGCACTCCATATCAAAAACCAATCTCCCACGGATTTCCGGCGACCTGGTTTTCGCCGGTATTTTTTAACTTCTGAGTAAATTGATGGTGCGTAGGACGCGCCCTGCGATATTTCGCTTTAAATTGTGCAGGGGAATATTCCCGATGTGCGATAAAAACGGCAAAGACTTTTCCGGATGCCCGAAAAACTTTTGACCAGGCACCCGTAAGAGCGGGCCATGCCCGCGAGCCTCTTGGTCGCGGGCATGGCCCGCTCC
>JBGSKJ010000019.1:0-5662 GCA_041741275.1 Gallionella sp. | reverse complement strand
GCGGGCCATGCCCGCGAACAAACCGACAATCGCGGGCATGGCCCGCTCCTACAAGATTCGTCTGAACAACCAGAGGAGAGATCGAAATGAGCTACCAGACCGAATACGACCATTCGATGAAAGATCCGGAGGGCTTCTGGCGCAAGCAGGCCGAGGCGCTGGAGTGGTTCAAGTTCCCCCGGCAGATACTGTCGCTCGATGCCGACGGCCTCGGCTACTGGTTCGCCGACGGCGAGATGAACACCGCCTACATGGCGCTGGATCACCATGTGAAGACCGGGCGCGGCAACCAGCTCGCGCTGATCTACGATTCCCCGGTCACCAATACCAAGTCGGGCTATACCTATGCCGAGCTGACCGATGTCGTGGCGCGCACCGCCGGGATGCTGGCCGGCCTGGGCGTGGTGAAAGGCGACCGCGTCATCATCTACATGCCGATGATCCCGGAAGCGGTCATCGCGATGCTGGCGGTGGCGAGGCTGGGCGCGATCCACTCCGTCGTGTTCGGCGGCTTCGCGCCGCCGGAGCTGGCGGTCCGCATCGACGACGCGAAACCAAAAGTCATCCTCACCGCTTCCTGCGGCATCGAGGTCAAGCGCGTGGTGGAATACAAACCATTAGTCGACCGCGCCATCGAACTGGCCGTGCACAAACCGCAAAGCTGTATCGTCTATCAGCGTCCGCAAGCGATCGCGCCGCTGGTCGAAAAACGCGATCACGACTGGGTCACCCTGCTGGCCAAGGCCAAACCGGTGGGCTGCACGCCGGTCAAGGGCAGCGATCCGCTGTACATCCTCTACACCTCCGGCACCACGGGCAAACCCAAGGGCGTGCTGCGCGAGAACGGCGGTCACGCGGTGGCGCTCAAGTACAGCATGAAGGCCATCTACAACGTCGAGCCGGGCGATGTTTACTGGGCCTCGTCGGACGTGGGCTGGGTGGTCGGCCACTCTTACATCGTGTACGGCCCGCTGCTGCATGGCTGCACCACGATCGTCTATGAAGGCAAACCGATCATGACGCCGGATGCGGGGGCGCTGTGGCGCGTCTGCGCCGAGTATGGCGTCAAGGCAGTGTTCACCGCTCCCACCGCATTCCGCGCCGTGAAGAAGGAAGACCCGCAAGCGTTGCTGATGAAGAACTACGACCTGGGCAAACTGCAGGTCATCTATTCCGCAGGCGAACGGTTAGACCCGCCCACCGAAGCTTGGCTCACCGAACACAGCGGCAAGCCGGTGGTGGATCACTGGTGGCAGACCGAGACCGGCTGGGCGATCACCGCCAACCTGCAGGGCATCGAGCCGATGACGATCAAACCCGGTTCGTCCACCGTGCCGGTGCCCGGCTTCAATGTGCAGATACTGGACGAGAACGGACGCCAGGTGCCGCGCGGCACGCAGGGCTATATCGCGCTCAAGCTGCCGCTGCCTCCCTCCTGCCTGAACCATATCTGGGGCGACGTGAACAAATTTCGCGACAGCTACCTGACCTTCCTGCCCGGTTACTACACCAGCGGCGACGGCGGCTATATCGACGAGGACGGTTATGTGTTCGTGATGGGGCGCGTGGACGACGTGATCAATGTCGCCGGGCACAGGCTATCCACCGGCGAGATCGAGGAAGTGATCGCCACCCATCCCGCGGTGGCGGAATGCGCGGTCATCGCGCGCGACGACGATCTCAAGGGGCAGGTGCCGATGGGGCTGGTGGTGCTCAAGTCCGGCGCAACCATTGCTGAAGATGACCTGCAAAGGGAGCTGATCACCCGCATCCGCGAGACCATCGGCGCGATCACCTGTTACAAGGACACGGTGATCCTGGCCAGACTGCCCAAGACCCGCTCCGGCAAGACGCTGCGCAAGACTCTGGCCAATATCGTCAACGGCAAGCAATACATGGTGCCCTCGACTATCGATGATCCGGGCGTGGTCCCGGAGATCATCGAAGTCCTGCGCGGCAAGAAGCTGGTCAGGTAGCCAGAGGGTTCGGCCCCAGATCGATTTTCCGGGGCCGGCGCATTTCCATAGTCTGCTTTGGAGATTTTACATCGCAGCGAGAATGGAACGTGTATCTTGCACGCCTGCGCGCCGCTCGGCGCGGGTTGCCAGGAGGAGTTGGGATCGTGAATATCCAAGCGGCAGGAATTCAGCCAGGCACCTTTGCCGTCAAGCTCAGCTGCTTTCATTCCACTTGTTTGTTTTTGCTGGTGCTGCTCGGTTCGGGATGCAGCCAGAACAGCCTGCTTACCCGGCAGGACTACCGGAACAGCCAGCAGGATTTCTTGCGCGGTGACGCCGACAGCGCGTTGCTGGATTTTCCGCGCAATGCGGAGAGCGACACTTTCATCACCACGATGGAGCAGGGTTACCTGTCGCTGATCCAGGGCAAGCCACAGATCAAGGGATTGCAACATCAGGCAGAGATGCTTGAGAACCGGGTGCGTTACCACGTCTCGCGCGAGGCGCGGAATTTTTTCTATGTGCAGACCCCGGAGGATTATTACGCTTCCGAGCATGAAGTGATCTGGCTGCATTTCATGCTGAGCTGGGGATATTCGCTGCAGGGAAAATATACAGAGGCCTGCGTGGAGGCGCGCATCGCCGGCAGCCTGTTGTCGCTGCCGTGGAGTCCGGTGGGGCACTTCGACGATCCGGCGATGCGCCTGTTCCTGGCCGGGTTGTGGACGATGTGCGGCGAGTGGCATGAGGCACAGGTGGATCTGCGCGCGGCATGGTTCCTCGACAACAGCCTCACCTGGGCCAAAGAGCTGGCGGAGCGCAACCAGCCGCCGGCCCATTTGTTCGTGGTGCTGGGCGGACCGGGGCCGGAGCCGGTGTGGAACCCCGCGTTGACGGTCAACCCTTTGCGTTCGGAGCGCCAGATCGGCTTCAAGCTGCGCGGACGCAAGAGCGCCCTTTCAATTTCAGATCAGCGCGGCGTTGCGATCGAGCCGCATCTCTCACCCGATGCGCGCAACTGGTATGAGCGTCACCTGGCGCGCGAGAGCGAGCTGCACGAGATGATCCTGGATTCCGCCTATGGACAAAAGATGGCGGTCAGCGGAGCGCTGGCCGGCACCGCGATCGCAGTAACCAGCGGCGCCGGCCTGGCCGTGGGTCTGGGCGGCACGGCGCTGGGCGCAGCCGTGATGTATTTCGGCAACTCGGCGGATGCGATCAAGCTTGGTCTGATCATTGCGGCGGCCGGCATAGAGCAGGGGATAGAGATATCGCGGCAGGGCTATCGGGACAGCAGCAGAAAGCTGAAACAGGATCTCGATCCCACCCCGCGTTACCGCTTTGTCCGTTACCTGCCCGAATACCTGTGGATGGGATGGGGCGATCAGGACCTCGCCTATCCGGTGGAACTGCGCACGCCATCAGCAAAGATCAGTATCCAGCACGCGAGCGTCGTGAACCGCACTTCAGTCAGCGTGGCTCATATGCCGGATGCCCAACCTCCCTGCCGTTATCAAATAAACAACTCCTCGGTCACCGTCGTGCCCTTGCCGGATGCGGCAGGGAATTGCACCTCTGATCGCCCGCTGTAGCAGCCGTGTAGGGTGGGCACGTTTTTGTGCCCGCGCGGATTTAAAACAGCGTGGGCACAACCAGCGATTTGGCTGTCGTCTTTTGACAGCCTGGCCGAATGGCTATAACCAATGACTTGCCCAGCGTTAACCAATGACTTAGTTGGCGTAGTTTGCCAACTTAGTCAGATGGCTATGCAAAGCCTTTTGCTGGGTTAGTCAGATGGCTAGTAGTCTCATCAGTAGTTACATCAGACTAAAACACCATCTGCCCACCCTGCGGAAATCGCGTTAACAACTCGCGCAAGACGGAAACCTACCTGATCCACACCGTCTTCGCATTCACGAATTCATGTATCCCCAGCTTTGACAATTCGCGCCCGTAGCCCGAAGCCTTCACGCCGCCGAACGGCAGGCGGGGGTCGGATTTGACCATGCCGTTGATGAAAGTGCAGCCGGCCTGTATGTGCGCCGCCAACTGTTCGGCGCGCGCCGTGTCCTTGCTCCAGACCGATGAGCCGAGCCCGAACGGAGTCTCGTTGGCGATGCGCAGCGCATCTTCCTCGCTCGCGGCACGGATCACGATCGCCACCGGACCGAACAGTTCTTCGCTCCAGGCGCGGGTCTTGGCGGTGACACGATCCAGGATCGACGGCTGGTAGAAAAATCCTTCCCGCTCCACCGGCTTGCAGCCGGTCAGCGCCACCGCGTCCTGAGCGATCGAAGCAGTGACTTGCTCATGCAAAGTCACGCGCAGGTCGAGGCGCGCCAGCGGGCCGATCTGCGTGGCATCATCCAGCGGGTCGCCGACCTTGAGCGCCTCCACTTTCATCTTGAACCGGCGCAGGAACTCATCCGCGATCTGCGGCACGACGATGAAGCGCTTGGCGGCGATGCATGATTGCCCGCAATTGAGGAAGCGCGAGGCCACCGCCATATCGGCGGCGAGTTCCAGGTCTGCATCGTGCAGCACGATGAATGGGTCTGAGCCGCCCAGTTCCAGCACGCATTTCTTCAGGTGCTGGCCGGCGCACGCCGCCACTTTGCGTCCCGCCGCTTCCGATCCGGTGAGCGTGACCGCATGCACATGCGGGCTGGCGATCACGCCGGCGACCTGGCCGGCTTCGATCATCAGCGTGGTAAATAATCCTGCCATCAAACCGCTGTCGCGGAACACCGCTTCGATCGCAAGCGCGCACTGCGGCACATTCGATGCGTGTTTCAGCACCAGTGCATTTCCCGCCATCAGGGCAGGGGCGGCGGCGCGAAATACCTGCCAGAACGGAAAGTTCCACGGCATGACGGCCAGCACCACGCCGAGCGGGTAATACGCGACATAGCTTTTCCCGGCATCCGACTCCACCGGCTCGGCACGCAAAAAATCCCCGCCATGCTGCGCATAGTAGTCGCAGACAGCGGCGCATTTTTCGACTTCGGCGCGCGCTTCGCGCAACGGCTTGCCCATTTCCAGCGTCATGAGAGTCGCGTATTTGTCACGCTGCGCGCGCAACCGGATAGCCGCATCGCGCAGCACTTCTGCGCGCCGGACGACAGGGGTCTGCGCCCAGATCATCTGTGCGCCGCGGGCTTGTTCCAGGGCCAGCTCCAAACGCTGGTCATCCCAGCTTGGGTAAGCCTGGATCGGCTGATTGGTGGTCGGGTTGAAGCTTGAATAGGGCATAGGTGTTATTCCAATCCGCAATAGAAACGGTAAGTCAGTCAACCGTACTTAACCCATCACACCTGCCAGCCACAACCTGAACCGCAATCCAAAGGCGGTTGTGTAGCCTACTTCGACGAAGCGTATCTGTCCATCCGGGCTGATGATGAAGCTTGCGGGTACGGCGTGAACGCCCCACGCCGAGGAGAGGCGGCCATCGGCGTCGTTCAGCACGGGGAAGCGCAAGCCTTGCCCGGCGAGATGTTTGGCAACTGCCGCATCGCTGCCGCTTTGCATCGCCACGGTGATTGTGTTCGGGCGATCCTGCGCGATGGCTGCGATGGTAGCCTGTTCGGCACGGCAGATCGGGCACCAGCTTGCCCAGAAGTGCACCAGTACGGGTTGCGCGGGCCGGGCGGGCAGGGCGTAGACGCTGCCGCCGAGCAGGGCGCCTTGCAGCGGCGGCGCAACGC
>JBGSKJ010000018.1:0-10259 GCA_041741275.1 Gallionella sp. | reverse complement strand
ACGACGGTAATGACCGTTCTTGAGAGTCTGAAAAACTACTTGATGGAAACCTGAAAATACAATTTATGAAATTACGATCAAATCCGCTCGGCGAGTCCGAGTTGTTGGTGGGTTTAATGGGAAGCCAGACAGGCTGCTAGCTGCCGGGCTACCCCCGGCGGTTTTTTGCATTTAGCCATACGGCGTAATGCGCTTCGCTTATTGACGCCCTACGGTGTGCGCCTTAAGCGGGTTAACTTTATTGCTTTACAATTGATTCCGTGCAATCAATTCTACTACCACTACGATATGTGCAATAGAACACCCTACCATCACATGTTGCTGTCCAGGTATTGGCCATTAAACCTCCTGAGCTTTCAGTTACCACAATCTTGTCTTCAGGACATCCAATAAGACCTGATGTATATTTTTCTTTATTGATCGTACAGCCACCAAGAAATAATGTAATGACGGCAAAAGCAATTGGCATAATAATTTTCATAATAAATCCTTTTAGGAGTCATACAGCACACTAGCCGCCCCCACAACGAGCAAAAGCATCCCGAGCACGAACGTGATTAGCCCCAAAATGCCTAGAATCCAGTTGGCACGCGTAGTGACTAAATGCCAGACATTTTTGCGCGGATCATCAACATAGATTTTGTAGGCTTGTACGACCAAGACCGCTTTCACCAAAAGAAAGGCGATGATAGAAAACAACAAGAAATACCACGACAAAGACACAAGACACTTGGTGGCAACGGAAATGGCTGGGTGATCTTTTCCGAGCAGGACGGCGATTGAAACAGAGAGCGCCCCTCCAGCAACCAAAAATAGGGCACTAGCAATTGAGTCAACCCTGCCTCGAATTTCTTTCCATGCCTCGAAATCGGACTCGGCCATGCTGAACTCCTAACGTAATTTAGGCGTCGCGCACACCACATCCGCATTCTGCCCCCGATTGCGCAGCGCGTGATCCATCAACACCAGCGCCAGCATCGCTTCGGCGATCGGCGTGGCGCGAATGCCGACACAGGGGTCGTGGCGGCCGTGCGTCTCGACCATCACCGGCTTGCCTTGCAGGTCGATGCTGCGGCGCGGGATGCGGATGCTGGAGGTGGGCTTGATCGCGATATGCGCGACGATGTGCTGGCCGGTGGAGATGCCGCCGAGGATGCCGCCGGCATGGTTGGACAGGAATCCCTGCGGCGTGAGTTCGTCGCCGTGCTCGCTGCCCTTCTGCGTCACGCTGGCGAAGCCCGCGCCGATCTCGACACCTTTCACCGCGTTGATGCTCATCAGCGCGTAGGCGATCTCGGCATCGAGGCGGTCATACACCGGCTCGCCCAGGCCCACCGGAACGTTTTCCGCCACCACGGTCAGCTTCGCGCCCACGGAATCGCCGGACTTGCGTAGCGCGTCCATGTAATCTTCCAATGCCTGAACCACGCTGGCATCCGCCGCGAAGAACGGGTTGTCGTTCACCACATCCCAGCTCTTGAACGGGATCTCGATCTCGCCGATCTGTGTGACGTGGCCGCGCACCACCACGCCGTATTTCTCGTTCAGCCATTTCTTGGCGACCGCGCCGGCCGCGACTCGCACCGCGGTCTCGCGCGCCGAGGCACGCCCTCCGCCGCGATGGTCGCGAAAGCCGTATTTTTGGGTGTAGGTGTAGTCGGCATGTCCGGGACGAAAAGTCTCGGCGATGTTGCCGTAATCCTTGCTGCGCTGGTCTTCGTTGCGGATCAGCAGCGCGATCGGCGTGCCGGTGGTCTTGCCCTCGAACACGCCGGACAGGATCTCCACGGTGTCCGATTCGCGGCGCTGCGTGACATGGCGCGAGGTGCCTGGCTTGCGCCGGTCCAAGTCATGCTGGATGTCGGCTTCGCACAAGGCCAACCCTGGCGGGCAGCCGTCCACCACGCAGCCGAGCGCCGGACCGTGCGATTCGCCGAACGATGTCACCGTGAACAAAGTGCCGAGAGTGTTTCCAGACATAGACTACCCCACCGAAATGATGCGCAAATATGGAGAGCAGTTTAACATAGCCACCCGTCCAAATTGATAAGCGAGCATCTCCATGAAAGCCATACTGATGACCAGCGCGGGTAGTCCCGAGGTGTTGGCGCAGTACGATGTCGAAAAACCCGAGCTGCCCTCGCCGCACCATCTGCGCGTCAAACTGGCCGCTGCCGGAGTGAATCCGCTCGACACCAAACTGCGCGCCAAGCCGGTCTATTTTCCCGACAAGCTGCCGATGATACTCGGCTGCGATGGGGCGGGCATCGTGGAAAAGACCGGCAGCGCGGTGACGCGCTTCAAGGAAGGCGACAAGGTGTTCTTCTACAACGGCGGCATCGGCGACGAGCCGGGTTGCTACGCCGAATTCACCACGGTGCACGAGGAATACTGCGCGGCATGCCCGTCCAATGTCAGCCTGCAGGACTGCGCCGGATTGCCGCTGGTGCTGATCACCGCATGGGAAGCGCTGGTCGAGCGCGCCAATCTGCAAGCCGGGCAGACCATCCTGATCCATGGCGGAACCGGCGGCGTGGGACATATAGCGATGCAACTGGCCAAGCATATTGGCGCACACGTGGCTGTCACGGTCAGCGACGACAAAAAGGAGGGGCTGGCACAAGGTCTTGAAGCCGACAAGATCGTCCGCTACAAGGAGATGGACTTCGTGGTGGACGTGGAGGAATGGTCGGGAAACAAAGGCGTGGACGTGGTGCTCGACACGATAGGCGGCGACATATTCAGGCGCTCGATGAATGTCACGCGCATCGGCGGCAAGATCGTCACCCTGCTCGCCAATCCGCTAACTGCCGAAGACGCCCAACTGGCGCGGCTGCGCAATCTGTCCATCTGTTACGAACTGATGCTCACGCCGCAATTGATGAAGCAACACGACGAACGCATCCGCCAGCGCAAGATACTCGAGCAAGGCGCGCAGCTTGTCGAGGACGGCAAGATCGGCGTGCTGGTCTCTTATGCACTGCCGCTGCATGAAGCCGCCGAAGCGCACCGCATCATCGAGAAGGGCAGCGTGTTGGGGAAGGTCATTTTGACGATGGAGTGAGTCGCCCAATCCGAATTGTAGGAGCGGGCCATGCCCGCGATTATTTTTTTGTTCGCGGGCATGGCCAGTTCCTACACGTTTTTATTAATCCTCCCGGTTGCGCATGTGATCCGCCACCTTGGCGAACGCGGCGGACAGCTCTTGTCGCAACGCCGCATCTTCCACCACTTCGCTTAGCGCCTTATCCATGCACAGCAGCCACTGGTCACGCTCGGCTGCGGCTATGCTGAACGGCAGATGACGGCGGCGCAGCATCGGATGGCCGTATTGCTCCACGTACAACTGCGGACCTCCCATCCAGCCGGACAGGAATTTGAACAGCTTGTCGGTGGCCCCGTGCAGGTCTTGCGCGTGCAGCTTGCGGATGCCGTAGGCCTCCGGCAGTTCGTCCATAGCCTGATAAAAGTGCTGCACCAAAGCGCGGACCTGTGCTTCGCCGCCGATGCGCTGGTAGTGGGTGAGAGATGATTTGCTGATTTGCATATATTTATTCCAATTTCATTTCGAAGGTCAAACAAGGCGGCTGCACCCGCAAGGGGTATGCCGTGCGGTGCCCAATGCTTCGCATTGACCGCTATTGTAGGTATATCAGGAAGCCAACGCAGTTTCACCGATGCAATGGAATTCGAATTACCATTCGCGGAACGAGAACCCCATGCCGAAGGTATTCTGGCGATGGTTATAGTCCAGCAGACTCTCGCCAAAACCGGAAGTCAGCTGGATGTGCATTCGCGCCGCATTGCCGAACCTGACCGGAGTCGCCCAGTCGATCTGCACGAAGCCGCGGTTATCCGTCTTGCGCAGATTGTTGCGCAGCAGCATCGCGACAGCTTGCGATTTATCCCTGGGCTCCCAGCGGATCACCAGATCGGCGCTCCCGATGTAATCGCTGATGTCGGGATTGTCGTCTGTCGATGGATTCTCCGGGATGCGACGCCAGACGCGCCCCATGATGGATGTCATGTCGTTCCATTCCCAACCACCGAGCAGATAGATCCGGTTCCAGCTGCGCGACTCCGGCAGGGGACGGCCATTCGATTGGTGCAGCCAGCCGAGATTGATGAGCTTTAATCCCGACATATACTTTGTGCCCAGCGTGGCGATCAGTTCCGGCTCGTATACGGTTTCGCGGAACGGCGAAGAATTCCGGAAGTTGAGCACCTGCCATTGGGATTGCTGGGTATATGCTCCCCAGAAGCGTATGGTTCTCATGCCCAGAAATTCTATGTTGCGCTGGTTGCCTATGTCAGCCTTGAAACTCAACTGGAACTTGGTCTCCACCGCATCGATGTTGTACGGCGCTACCACATTATGGTCGGGTAGCGGCGAACTGGGCTGGCGGTTCGGATTGCCGGACTTCTTCACCACCAGGTAATTTTGCCGGTATGGCTGGATCCGGCCCAATTTGCTCGGATCCCGATTGGACAGGTCATCCAGGTTCCACAGCCTGGTCAGGTAGGAACGCTCTGCGCTGGGTGTTGGAACGGCAGCGGGGGCGTCACTTGTTTCAGCCTCCTCGTCCGCAACATCGTTTCCCGGAGTCGCGGATGCGGGAACCGCCGACTGGTCATAACACTTCAGCCGCCCGACAGCATCGCCGTGATACTTCTGCGCACACTGCAGAAAATCATCTCCGCCGGCATAAGCCGGTGGGGCAAGCACTGCACAGAAAACAAGGGGTAGCAGCGTGTTGGACAACAGGGAAGTGTAGCGATAGTTCCTTAATGGGATTCTCAAGAGCACCTCAATAAATACTGTTTTCTTTGCATCATCAGCGCAACGACCTCACTTCAGCCGGCCATTGCGATTAAATATCCAGATTGGCAGTGCGAATGTCGAACTCACCCAGCCGCGCTCTTCCTCACCGGGATCGATGATGTCCACCAGACCGGCTTTCGGGTGGCGATCTCATCCGGCCGGATACTGACCAATCGGCCGTGGTCCAGGGTGAGGATATTCAGCATGCACTTGCTCCAGTTGCGGATGTTCGATGGGCGGCATTATCCATAAAACAGCGCGGTAAAACCATGTAATGCACCGAACAGGCCCTGCCTGCCCTAACCGGGACTGCCGGATACTGACTGGATGCCTGCATCAAAAGCAGTTCGGGACTTGCCGCGATCCGTTGATCACCCGCCGCCTGACCGCAACGGGAAGCGTGCCAGCACCCGATAAACGGCCAACCCGTCCTGGGGCACGGATTCCACCAGCGTGAAGTCATCGACCTGCCAGCACGCCGACTGCATCGCAGGCAGCGGTGCATCGGTCCAGCGCGCGTTGCGCAATAACGTGACATGCGGCTTGTATACGCGGATATCGAACTTGAAACGGTGCCTGACCAGGCTTTGCTCCAGATCGCCGACCAGTTGCGCCAATTGTTGCGGCAAGTATTCGGGCGCGGCATAGACGATGTGATTATGTCCCCAGTAGCGCGCGGTATCGAAACACAATTCAAAACTCTCACTGCTGACTTCCAGCGCCGCGAGTCGCAACGCCTCGAGTCTGGACTGCTCGACAGCGCCGATGAACACCAGCGTGTTATGCAGCGTCTTGCCGCGCATGGCGCGGCCGCCGCACAGTTGTTTCAGCGGTGTCTGCCACGCGGCCAGATGATCGCGTTCGGCGGCGCGCGGCCACAGCGCGAAAAATACCCGCGCGGCCGGAAGTTCAGTGTGGTCAGATCGATGGTTCATAGGTTTGTCATTTTATCCGCATCTTCATGATAACCAGCGACTTGGCCATCGTTAACCAGCGGATTATGTCACCGTCTTTTGGTGACTTAGCCGAATGGCTATGCAAAGCCCTTTGATAGCCTGGTCGAATGGCTATAACCATAACCAATCACTTGGCAGCTTGCTGCCTTAGTGAGATGGCTAGTTGTTTCATCAATGACTTGCCCGGCGTCCTTTGCCGGGTTAGTCAGATGGCTATCACCAACAACTTGGCAGCCGTCTTCTGGTTGCTTAGTTGGATGGCTATAACCAATGACTTGCCCAGCGTTTTATGCTGGGTTAGTCAGATGGCTAGTAGTCATATCAGTTGTTTCACCAGTAGTTATATCAGTTGTTTCATCAGGGTCGAGTACCTCCTTACATTCGGGTAAAATGCGCACCTTGCATAAGGATCACCATGACCGCACGTTTACGCGAAATCCCCTACAACTACACTTCGTTTTCCGACCGCGAGATCGTGCTGCGCATACTCGGCGGCGAGGCGTGGGACATCATCAACACGCTGCGCGAGGAGCGCCGCACCGGGCGTTCCGCGCAGATGCTCTACGAAGTGCTGGGCGATATCTGGGTGGTGTCGCGCAACCCTTATCTGCAGGATGACCTGCTCGGCAACCGCAAACGGCGCGCCGCATTGATCGGCGCGCTGCACCATCGCCTGAACGCGATCGATGCACGCCGCCAGGCGAATGCAGCCGTTGAGCAGTTGCTGGTACTGGCCCGGACAGCAGTCGACCAGTTCGCCGCAGAATTCGAGCAAACCATACAACTGCGCAAACGCGTGTTGCGCGAATTGGGCCGCATCACGCGCCGCGACAACATCCAGTTCGACGGCCTGGCACGCGTCTCGCATGTGACGGACGCGACCGACTGGCGGGTTGAGTATCCGTTCGTGGTACTGCACCCCGATACCGAAGGAGAAATCGCCGCACTGGTGCGCGCCTGCATTTCACTCAAGCTCACCATCATCCCGCGCGGCGGCGGTACCGGCTATACCGGCGGCGCAGTGCCGCTGGACAAATACTCTGCGGTGATCAACACCGAAAAGCTCGAAAGCCTTTCAGCGATCGAACATCTGGTCCTGCCCGGCTTGGGCGAGCCCTATGCCACCATCCATTGCGGGGCGGGCGTGGTGACACGGCGCGTGATGGATGCGGCGGACAACAACGATCTGGTGTTCGCGGTGGATCCCACCTCGGCGGACGCATCGTGCATCGGTGGCAACGTGGCGATGAACGCGGGCGGCAAGAAAGCCGTGCTGTGGGGCACTGCGCTGGACAACCTGGCGTCATGGCGCATGGTCACACCGGACGGCCTGTGGATGAACGTCGAACGGCTGGATCACAACCTCGGCAAGATCCACGACGTCGCGGCAGCCAGTTTTCGCATCAGCCGTTTCGAGGCGGACGGCAAGACCACGCACGGCACGCCGGAGATCCTCACCATCCCCGGTAGCTCATTCCGCAAGGCCGGACTGGGCAAGGATGTCACCGACAAATTCCTGTCCGGACTACCAGGCATCCAGAAGGAAGGCTGCGACGGCATCATCACCTCGGCACGCTTCATTCTTCATCGCGCGCACAAACACACGCGCACCGTGTGCCTGGAATTTTTCGGACAGGTACGCGAAGCGGTACCCGCGATTGTGGAAATAAAATCCTATATGGACGCACATCCCGGCGCGCTGTTGGCGGGGCTGGAACATCTCGACGAGCGCTATCTCAAGGCGGTGGGCTACGCCACCAAATCCAAACGCGGCCTACGCCCGAAGATGGTGCTGGTCGCCGATGTGGTCAGCGATGACGCGGACGCGGCGGCACAGGCGGCTTCGGAGATCGTGCGCCTGGCCAACCTGCGCAGCGGCGAGGGCTTCATCGCGGTTTCCGCAGAGGCGCGCAAGAAATTCTGGCTGGACCGCGCGCGCACCGCCGCGATTGCCAAGCACACCAACGCGTTCAAGATCAACGAGGACGTGGTGATCCCGTTGCCGCGCATGGGCGATTACTGCGACGGTGTGGAACGAATCAACGTCGAGCTGTCGCTGCACAACAAGCTCAAACTGCTGGACGCGCTGGATGAATTCTTCGCCGGAGAACTGCCGCTGCATTACCAGGACGACAAACAGCTCGGCGATGCCGAACTGCTCGGAAATCGCGCGCAGGAAGCCAGGCAATTGCTGGCGGAGGTGCGCGCGCGCTGGCAGTGGCTGCGGGATAATCTGGATGCGCCGCTGGCGCAAACCCCACCCAACCTCCCCTTATCAGGGGAGGAGCTTGGCTTCCCCCCTGATGGAGCAACTAGCCATTCGACTAGACTATCAGCCGAAGAACTTTTGGCCGGGCACCCGAAAGACGATAGCCAAGTCGCTGGTTATGATAAGGGGGGACTGAGGGGGGTTACGGTTTTCGATGCCGTGCAGCGCCACCAGTTGCGCGCCTCATGGAAACTCGAAGTGCGTGAAGTGTTAAGGCATATCTTCAGCGGCAGCACTTATCAGCCCATCCTCGACCGGTGCAACACCATCCACCAGAGCGTGCTGAAAAGCCGCGTGTTCATCGCGCTGCACATGCACGCCGGCGACGGCAACGTACATACCAATATCCCGGTCAATTCGGACGACTATGCGATGCTGCAACAGGCCAATGCCGCGGTGGCCCGCATCATGCGCCTGGCCAAGGATCTGGGCGGCGTGATCTCGGGCGAACACGGCATCGGCATCACCAAATTCGATTTTCTCGAAGCGGATGAGATCGCCGCCTTCACCGCTTACAAGACGCTGGTCGACCCGGAAGGCCGTTTCAACAAGGGCAAGCTGCTGACCGGCGGCAACCTGGAACGCGCCTATACACCCAGCTTCAACCTGATGGAACTGGAAAGCCTGATCCTGGAGAAGAGCGAACTGGGCGAGATCTCCGATTCGATCAAGGATTGCCTGCGCTGCGGAAAATGCAAGCCGGTGTGCGCCACCCATGTGCCGCGCGCCAACCTGCTGTATTCGCCGCGCAACAAGATCCTCGGCACGTCTTTGCTGATCGAGGCCTTCCTGTACGAGGAACAGACCCGGCGCGGTGTTTCGGTGCGGCACTTCGACGAATTCAACGATGTCGCCGATCACTGCACGGTCTGCCACAAGTGCCTGAATCCGTGCCCGGTGAACATCGACTTCGGCGAGGTGTCGATGGCGATGCGCAGCTTCCTGCGCAAACAGGGCAAGAAGAAATTCAACCTGATCGGCACGATCTCAATGATGTTCCTGAACGCCACCGACCCGACCACCATCAAGCTGATGCGCAAGGTGAGCATAGAGTGGAGCTACAAGGCGCAGCGCATCGGGCATTATCTGGCCAAGCGTTTCGGCCTGCTGAATGCCCAGTTGAAACGGCCGCCTGCAACCGTGGGCAGCACGCCGCTCAGGTCGCAGGTGATCCACTTCGTCAACAAACCGATGCCGGGCGGCTTGCCCAGAAAGACTTCGCGCGCGCTGCTCGACATCGAGGACAGCGATGTCGTGCCCATCATCCGTAATCCAAAACTATCGGGCGAGGATGCCGAGGCGGTGTTCTACTTCCCGGGTTGCGGTTCGGAACGACTGTTCGGCCAGGTGGGCCTGGCCACGCAGGCGATGCTGTACGAGACCGGCGCGATCACCGTGTTGCCGCCGGGCTACCTGTGCTGCGGCTATCCGCAGAATGCATCGGGGCTTACCGACAAGGCCAACCAGATCACCACCGACAATCGCGTGCTGTTCCACCGCGTGGCGAACACGCTGAACTACCTCGACATCAAGACGGTGATCGTGTCGTGCGGCACCTGCATGGACCAGTTGCTGAAATACCAGTTCGATAAGATATTCCCCGGCTGCCGCCTGCTCGATATCCACGAATACCTGCTGGAGAAGAACGTCGCGCTCAAGGCGGTGCAGGGCACGCGCTACATGTACCACGAGCCATGCCACACGCCGATGAAGACCTACAAGTCGCAACAGGTGGTGGACACGCTGATGGGCACGCGTGTACCGCTCAATGAACGCTGCTGCGGCGAGTCGGGCACCTTCGGCGTGGCGACGCCGCAGATCGCCACACAGGTGCGTTTCCGCAAGGAAGAGGAGATGCGCAGCGGCGCGGATGCATTGCGCGCCGACGGCTTCAGCGGCGAGATCAAGATACTCACCTCCTGTCCGGCCTGCCAGCAGGGCCTGTCGCGCTACAACGACGACAGCGGCACCACGGCTGATTACATCGTGGTAGAAATGGCCAAACACCTGCTCGGTGAAAATTGGCTGGCGGAATATGTGAACAAGGCAAACAACGGTGGCATAGAACGTGTTCTACTTTGAGCCGGGTCATAAACGCCAATTTCGGCGCAGGCTAACATGAGCGCAGCGAATGTTAAGCGCAGCGGCCGAAGCCAAAATTGGCTGGCGGAATATGTGAACAAGGCAAACAACGGCGGCATAGAGCGTGTTC
>JBGSKJ010000017.1:0-17615 GCA_041741275.1 Gallionella sp. | reverse complement strand
AAGGCCAAGCTGAAAGCCGCAACAACCGAGCACATGCTGACATTGGAGAAATCACCGGAGCGTGTCAAAAAATACTTTCAGGATTCTCGCGTGAAATATGCCGCATGAAAACTTCAAACTTCAACTGGCCGGATCAATAGTACCCGATCCGTTCCCTGCCTTTACCATCGATACGCGGCACTGCGGATAACAGCGCTTGGGTGTACGGATGTTTCGGTGCCCGCAACACCTCCTCCGCCGTGCCGCGCTCGACGATGCGCCCGCGATACATCACACAAACTTCATGCGCAAGATATTCCACCACCGCGAGGTTGTGGGTGATGAACAGATAGCTCAGATTCAGTTCCTGTTGCAGCGATTTAAGCAGGTTCAGTATCTGTGCCTGCACCGACACGTCCAGCGCGCTGGTCGGCTCGTCGCAGATCAACAGGCGCGGCGACACGGCGAGTGCGCGCGCGATCGCGATGCGCTGCCGCTGCCCGCCGGAGAATTCATGCGGGTAGCGCCACTTGGTGCCGAGAGCCAGTCCGACCTGGTCGAGCAACGTGTCGATGTGCGTCTGCCGCGCCGCACTGCTGCTCCCGATATTCAGTGCGGTCATACCCTCTTCGAGGATCTCGGCGACACGCATCTTTGGATTCAAGGATGCATACGGATCCTGAAAAACCATCTGCATCGCGGCACTCTGCGCGCGCAATGCGCGCGTGCTGAGGCCCATCAGTTCTTTTCCGCCAAACCGCACGCTGCCCGCAGTGGGCGGGATCAATTGCAGCAGCGCCTTGCCCAGCGTGGTCTTGCCGCAGCCGGATTCGCCCACCAGCGCCAATGTTCGTCCCTGCGGTATTTCCAGCGACACCCCGTCCACCGCCTTCACCTGCCCGACCACACGCTGCAAGATACCCCTGCGGATCGGGAAGTGGACTTTGAGGTCGGAGACCTCAAGAAGTGAAGTGTGAGACGAATCATGTGAAAGGTGAAAAGTGAAAGGTGAAACGTTCCCGCTCTGCTCCACCAGAATTCCAGCCTGCTTTTCCATTTCACATTTCACGTTTCCCGTTTCACCATAGAGATGACACCTCACCCCTTGCCCCTCCTCCATCACCGTCCACCCCGGTGTTTGCTCGTGGCATAAGGACCAGGCCTTGTCGCAGCGCGGCGCAAAACGGCAACCCTGCGCGATACTTCCGGGCGGCGGCACGTTGCCGGGAATGGCGGCCAGCGGCTGCTTGCTCCGCGCGGTATCGGGCAATGCGGCGAACAGTTTTTGCGTGTAGGGATGCAACGGCCGGGAGAACAACTGCGTGCGGTTGGCCTGCTCGACGATCTGGCCCGCATACATCACACCGACCCGGTGTGCCATCTCCGCCACCACGCCGAGGTCGTGCGTGATCAGCAACAGCGACATGCCGGTGGCTTCCTGCGTGTCGCGCAACAGCTGCATCACCTGCGCCTGTATCGTGACATCCAGCGCGGTGGTCGGCTCGTCGGCGACCAACAACCGGGGCTGTCCGGCCAGCGCCATCGCGATCATCACACGCTGCTTCATGCCGCCGGAAAACTGGAACGGGTATTCCGTCACGCGCCGTTCCGCATCGGGAATGCCGACCTGACCCAGCAATTGCACACTGCGCTGATGCGCCGCTGTGCCGCGCAAATTCTGGTGCAACGCCAGCACCTCGGCGATCTGCTGCCCGACCGTCATCACCGGGTTCAAACTCAGCCCCGGCTCCTGAAAGATCATCGCGATCCTGCCGCCGCGCACGTCGCGCATCTCGCGCTCGCGCAAGCCAAACAGATCGATGTCACCCAGCAGTGCCGAGCCGCCCGCATGGACCACCCCATCCGGCAACAGGCGCAGCAGCGACAGCGCCGTCATGGATTTGCCGCAACCCGATTCGCCGAGCAGCGCGAAGGTCTCTCCCGCGCTGATGCCAAATGAGATTTCGTCCACGATGCGTGTGCCGTTGCGCAACTGAGTGACCAAATCTCTCACTTCGAGCAGGGCGCTCATGCAACGACTCCGGTCAGGTTCAAACGCGGATCGAACGCGTCGCGCACCGCATCGGCGAACAGGTTCGCCGCCAGCACAAGCACCAGCATAAAACCAAATGCCGACGCCAATGCCCACCACACCATCGGCTCGCGCCCCATCTCCAGCCGCGCGCCGTTGATCATGGTGCCGAAGCTGATCATCGAGGGATCGACGCCCACGCCCACATAGGACAGCACCGCTTCGGCCAGCACCAGTGCCGAAAAATCCATCACCAGTGCGATCAGGATGATATGCATCACGTTCGGCACGATATGACGGGTCAGGATGCGCAGCGATGACACGCCGAACGCCTGCGCCGCCTGGATGTATTCCAGTTCGCGCAGCTTGAGCGTCTCGCCGCGCAACAGGCGGCACAACCCGGTCCAACTGGTCATGCCGAGGATCAGGCACAGGAACACCAGGCGCAGATCGGCACGCGACGCGGATGTGTCGAACCATTGCGGATGCGTCTCGATGGTCACCTGCATCATCAGCACCGCCGCCGCGATCAGCAGCACACTGGGTATGGAGCTCAGCACGGTGTAGATATACTGGATCACATCATCCACCCAGCCGCGCAAGTAGCCCGCCGCGATGCCGAGCAACAGCGCCAGCGGCAGCGTGACCAGCGTGGTCACGGTGCCGATGACCAGTCCGGTGCGGATGCTCTTCAGCGAAAGATAAAGCACATCCTGCCCGACCTTGTCGGTGCCGAGGACGTGATAGACAGCAGCGAGGTTGGCGATCATGCCGGTCAGTACGGATATGATGATCACGGCGATCAGCATGGGCCGGAACGGGAAATTGCGCTGCATCAGCCAGCGCTTGCTACCCAGCGCTATCAGCAAACCGGCCAGCAGCCCCGCCATCCCGCCAGCCACTGCCCGCTTCACCACATCCCCGTCGCGTTGCGCCACATCTGACAGATGCGCGCCGCCGTATTGCAGGCGCGGATAGTCGCGCACGACATTGCCCTGCGCGTCGGTCACGCTCTCCTTGGCGTAGAGCGTGACCGCCAGCGGCGCGGAATAGGTCTTCTCGGTGCGCGTGCGCAGCGGCTCGGCCAACTTGTCGAATACGCTCAGCACTTCCGGCGTATACACCGTCTCACCGCCGTTCTTTTCCGGCAAAGCCGCGCGGTAGTGCAAGGTATCCAATAGCCCTGTGATCACAAACAGCAACAACACCAGCAGCGACACCATCGCTGTGGCGCTCTGCGCCACACGGCGCCAAGGCAGCAGCAAATACTCGTGCCGCCGCACATACCACGTGCCGGCGATACCCGTCGCCAGCAACAGGAACACCAGCGCGTCGCTCCACAAAATGACCGGCATGAAATTCATTGCAGCCTCACGCGCGGATCGACGACGGTGTAGGAAATATCCGTCAATATCAGCCCGACGATGTACAGCAGCGAACCGAGGAACACCATCGCGCGCACCACGCTGAAATCCTGCGCGTTGATCGCGTCGATAGTGTAGCTGCCCAAACCGGGGATGCCGAAGAACGATTCGGTGAGCAGGCTGCCCATGAACAGCAGCGGGATCACCACCACCACGCCGGTGAGGATCGGGATCATCGCATTCTTCAGCACGTGGCGGAACAGCACCGTCAGCTCGGACAAGCCCTTGGCGCGTGCGGTGCGCACATAGTCCTTGCCGATCTCCTCGAGGAAGATGGTGCGATACCAGCGGCTGCTGGCACCGACACTACCGACCACGCCGATCAGGATGGGCAGCACCACGAACCTGATGCTGTCCATCCCGGCTGCATAACTGGAGATCGGCACCAGATGCCAAAGTTTACTGACCAGGAACTGCCCGCCGATGATGTAGAACAACCCGGACACCGACATCAGCACCACGCACAACGCCACCCCCGCGATGTCCAGCGCGGTGGCGCGAAACAATGTCATCAGCAGCGCAAAGCTGACATACACCACCAATCCGATCAGAAAGGTCGGCAGCGCGATCGCCAGACTCGGCCCCATGCGCGTTGCGATCTCGCGGGAGATGCTGCGCCCGTCATCCGAATAGCCGAAGTCGAGTACGAACATGCCGGCGGACTTCTGCCAGAAGATCGTGTCGGTGACCATGTCCGCGCCGCTGGCGGCACGGTTGAGCAACAGCGGCTTGTCATAGCCGCGCTGCTGCTTCCAGTTCTCGATGGCCTCGGGCGTCACGCGCTTGATGCCGAGCTGCATGCGCGCCATGTCATCCGGTGTGTTCACCACGAAGAACAGCGCGAAGGTGAGCAGGTTCACGCCGATCAGGATGGGGACGGCATACAGGATACGGCGGATCAGGTAGGCGATCATCTGGCTTCCTCGCGCTGGCGCAGCACCCGCCACATCCATCCGCCGAACAGCAGCAACGCCGCTGCTCCCAGCCACAACGGCCAGCGCACCGGCTGGTTCCACTCGCGTCGCGATGCATCGCGCTGCCCGGCATCCACGCGCCAGTATTTGAGTTTGTTGTTGGCCATCACGTTGGCTTTGACGTTATGCAGCCAGCCGTGCTGCAGCACGTAATTCTTCGGATGATATCCCCACAGCCACGGGGAGTCGCGGCGCAGGATTTCCTGCATCCGGTCGATGATGACCTGCCGCGCCGGGTTGTTGTCCATGTTCTTCATCTGCCCGAACAACCGGTCATATTCCGGGTTGCCGTAATTGGCTGCGTTCTCGCCGCCCTTGCCCACCTTGGCCTGCGCGCCGTGCAGCAGGAAGAAAAAGTTCTCCGGGTCGGGATAGTCGGCATTCCAGCCGAAGTAGAACATCTGTGTGTCACCCTTGCGGATCTTGTCCTGAAAGCGGTTGTAGTCGGTGCTGCGCACTACCAGTTGCACATTGATCTTGTCGAACTGCTTGCGCAGCCAATCGAGGCGCGCTTTGCTGCCCACGCCGCTCGCGGTGGTGTCCAGGTTGATCACCAGCGGCTGGCGGGTCTGCTCATCCACGCCGTCCGGATAGCCCGCCTCGGCGAGCAACCGCCGCGCTTGCTCGATGGATTTTCGCTGCGGCGCCCCGTTCACCCAGTCGTACACATAGCGATTGATTCCTGCTTCGCCCTCGCGGTAGCCGAAAATGCCGGGCGGGATCGGCGACTGTGCCGCGATGCCGCGCCCGTTGGCAAAGATCGAGACAAACTCCTCGAAATCCACCGCGATCGCGATCGCCTGCCGCAACTTCCTTGCCCTGTCAGAGTTCCCTCCCACCACCAGATCGAGCCAGTTGAAACCGGTGTACATCGTTGAAGTCGCCACCGAGGTGGACAGACTGATGCCCTGCGCCCGCATCGAATCGGTCAGCGCGGCCTCGCCGCCCACATTGACCTGCACCGCCTGATCAAAGCTATCCGAACTGATGCCGGAGGCATCGTAATAACCCTGCAAGAATTTGTTCCAGTACGGGATGGTCTCCTTCTCCAGACTGAACACCACCCTGTCGATCAGCGGCAGCAGCTTGCCCGCATCCGCCAGCAGGCCTGCCTGCGCATCGCCCGGCTCGCCTTCCGCAGGGTAGTGCTCGCTGTCGTAATTCGGATTGCGGCTCAGCACCATACGCAGGTTGGGATCGTTCTCGGACAGATAATACGGCCCGCTGCCCACCGGCCACCAGTCCAGCGTCAGGTTGCGCTCGTGCATCCCTGCCTGCGCGTAGAACCGCTCGGCTTCCTGCGGCAACGGCGCAAAGAACGGCATCGCCAGCCAGTAGGCGAACTGCGGATATTTGCCGTGTATCGTGATGCGGTAGGTTTGTTCATCCACCACCTGCACGCCGGGCAAGGGATACGCATTCAGATCCAGAAAGGCATCGGGATTGCTTTTCAGCGCCTGCTGCAGCACTGCGGCATAGTCTTTCAGGCCGACGATGTATTCGCTCATCACCCCGAAGATGGGCTGATGCAACTGCGGATTCGCGAGTCGTTTGATCTGGTACGCATAATCGGCCGCCGTCACGGTGCGCGTGCCGGTATGCGCAAAATCACCCAGTGCATGGATGTCGCGCAAATCGCGCGGGGCGAGATGGTCGTATTCCGGCTTGCCCTGCGCGTCCCGTGAAAATGCCGGGTGCGGCTGGTAGCGCATGCCCTGCTTGATGCGTATCTCGTAGACGCTGTAGGCGATCTTTTCCGCTGGCGCATCATCCGGCAGCGCGCGGTTATGCATGTCCAGATAACGCACCGCCGGCATCTGCGCGGCCGCCAGCGGAATCAGTTGATAGGGGCGCTTCAGATAATGGTATTGCAGCGGCGGTGCATAGATCTGCGCAAGGAACTCGTACTCGTTCTCGCTGTAGGCCTGCGCCGGATCGAGATGCTTGGGGCGCTCGGTGAACGCGGTATACAGGATGGACTTGCCCGCGTCCGCCGCCGGATAGGGGTTGTTCCACAACCCGCCGTCACAGGAGGCCAGCAACAGGGTCAACAGGCAACTGATGTAGCGATTCATGGCGCAAGAGTTTATCCGAATGGTCGTGCTTCGCGGTAACATTACGCCAGTAGCTTTTCAACAACCTGCCAAGTTAACCAATGGGCAACGCAATGAATACAGATTGGCAGAATCTCCTGGCAACACAGGGTGCGCATATCCAGGACGGCATCGTCAGCGATTTCGGCGACGCAACTGCCGAGCGCCTCGCCACACGCGACGGCACGGTGCTGTGCGACCTCAGCCAGTTCGGCGTCTTGCGCGCGTCCGGCGAGGAAGCGGGGACGTTCCTGCAGAATCTGCTCAGCAACGATATCCGCGAGGTCGGCAGCAAGCGCGCCCAGCTCAGCAGCCTGAATACCGCAAAGGGGCGGATGCTTGCGACCATGCTGATCTGGCGTGCGGGCGACGACTATCTGCTGCAACTGCCAACGGCGTTGTGCGAAGCCATGCGCAAGAAGCTGAGCATGTACGTGCTGCGCGCCAAGGTGAAGATCACCGACGCGAGCGACGGGATCGTTACACTGGGTCTGTCGGGCGGGGATGCGCAGCAGCTAATGCAGTCGCAGTTCGGCGAGTTGCCGCAAACACCGCTCGGCTGCATCGGCACCGAACATGGTAGCGTGATCAGGATCAGCGACACGCGCTGGCAGATCAATGCCACGCCACAGCAGGCACAGCTGCTGTGGGCAGCATTTAGCACCAGGGCACGGCCGGCCGGCAGCGGTTGCTGGGACTGGCTCAACATCCGCTCCGGGATCCCGGTCATCCTGCCGCAAACTCAGGAACAGTTCGTCGCGCAGATGGCGAATCTCGACCTGATCAACGGCGTGAATTTCAAGAAGGGCTGTTATCCCGGGCAGGAGATCGTGGCGCGCACGCAGTATCTCGGCAAGCTGAAGCGGCGCATGTATCTGGCTCATATTGACACCTTGGCGCATATAGACAGCACCGAACCACCGCAAGCCGGCGACGAACTGTTCAGCGCTGACATGGAAGGACAGGCCGGCGGCATGCTCGCCAATGCCGCCGCTGCCCCGTCCGGCGGTTACGATGTGCTGGCGGTGCTGCAGTCGTCCAGCCGCGACACGCAGACGGTGCACTGGAAGTCGCTGCAGGGCGCGGCGTTGCAGTTCTTGCCGCTGCCCTATACGCTGCCGAAAAACTGACCGGCTATCCATCCATAAATACGCATGTCTCCCGCAACCAATAACCCGCCGATCAACCGCCTGCATATCATTGCGCTCTGCGCATTGCTGCTGATCGCGCTGAACAGCCTGTGGCTGGATATGTTCCACACACTCGACAGTCGGCTCAGCGATTTTTTCGTGCGCGAGGTCGCTCAGAAACTCAGCCCCGATCCCGGCATCGTGATCGTCGACATAGACGAAGCCAGCCTCGCCGCGATGCAGGATACTGCGGGAAGCTGGCCGTGGCCGCGCGCGGTGCATGCCGAATTGCTGCAGGGCATCGCGCGCCAGCAGCCGCGCGCGATCGTGTTCGATATCCTGTTCAGCGAACCGGACCGCTATCGCCCGGAGAGCGACCAGTTCTTCAACGAAGTCCTGCATGACCTGCCCAACGTGTATTTCCCGATGCTGCAACTGGAGGGCAATCAGGCCAGCGGCGTTCCGCTGAAGGAGGTCGCGCGCATCATCGATATCCCCCGCTCCGCCAGCGCCGATCCGGAGGCACGCGCCATCCTGCTTCCGCCCCAGGCTGTTGCGCCGGAATCATGGCGCGTCGGGCTGATCAATTTCAGCGAAGACACGGACGGCATCGCGCGGCGCTATGAGCTGTACCGCGAACTGTCCGGCTGGAAACTGGAATCGTTGCCCGCGCGGGTGATGCGCGATCTCGGCTACATCATTCCGCCGCAGCCGGACATCACCCTGAACTGGCGCGGCGATGCGGACTCGTTCACGCACATCTCCTACGGCGAACTGTATGCCGACCAGGCGCGCCGGAAGCCGCGGCGCGATGCGCATGAACTGACCGGCAAGATCGTCATCATCGGCAGCACCGCCACGGGCCTGCACGACATCCGCGCGACCCCGATATCCAGCCTTTATCCCGGCGTCGCCATACTCGCCACCGCGCTGGACAACCTCAAGAACCAGCGCTATCTGTATGCCGCGCCGGCTTATTCCGCGCCGCTGATCGCGCTGCTGTTGATCGTCATGCAATGGCCGCTGTTCGTCCGGCGCCGCCTCGATGCGTTCAGGATAGGCGGGGCATTACTGCTGCTGAGCCTCGCGCTGCTGGCCCTGCAATACTTTGCGATGACGCGGCTTTACAGCGTCGCGCTGCTGACCCCGCTGCTGTTCGGCTGGGGCTTCTATTTTGCCGCCGCGCTCAGCGAATACCTGCGCGAGAAGAGATCGCGCGAACAGACGGTGCGCATCTTCAACCGTTTTCTCGATCCGCGCGTGGTCAGCTCGCTGGTCGCACAGGGCGAGACCCCGCAATCGCTGAGCGGGCAGGCGCGCGACATCACGGTGCTGTTTTCCGACATACGCGGCTTCACCACGCTGTCGGAGAAGCGCTCTCCGGAGCAGATCGTCAGCCTGCTGAACCGCTACTTCAGCCTGCAGGTCGAGATCATCTTCCGCCACGGCGGCACGCTGGACAAGTTCATCGGCGATGCGATCATGGCTTTCTGGGGGGCGCCGCAGGAAGATCCGCAACATGCGCAGCATGCGGTGGCAGCCGCGATCGAGATGGAGCAATGCCTGTTGCGCTTCAAGGACGAGTTGGGTGAGGACGGAAAAGATTTCGATGTCGGCATCGGCATCCACAGCGGCAAGGCCGTGGTCGGCTTCATCGGCTCGGATGCGCGCATGGATTACACCGCGATCGGCGACACGGTAAACCTGTCCAGCCGCATCGAGGGATTGACCAAAGGCGTGGCGCGCATCCTGGTATCCGGCGACACCGTTGCGCAGTGCCGGGGCGCGTTTGACTTCGTGCCGACCGGCTCGTATAAAGTGAAAGGCCGCGTGAAAGAAGTAGAGCTGTTTTCCCCTGCCCAGGTGAACCCATGAGATTTGTATTCGGACTATTTATGCTCGCCTGTCTGGCTGCCCCGGCCTGTGCCGAGCAACCCGCTTATACCGTGCGCAGCACCGAGATCAAACAGCAGCCTTTCAGCGATGCGGCCACGGTCGCCAGGCTGAATGAAAATGCCGGCGTCAACATTGTGACGCGCCGGGGCGGATGGGTGCGCATCACCAGCAAGGCCGGCAACGGCTGGGTCAGGATGCTCAGCTTGCGCGGCAGCAGCACCGCGACCAGGCGCGGCGACAGCGGCTTGCAAAGCCTGTTCAACGTCGGCCGTTCCGGCAGCAGCGGCATCACCGTGGCCACCGGCGTGCGCGGCCTGTCCGAGGAAGACCTGAAGAACGCGCAGCCCGATACGCGCGAACTGGAAAAACTGCAAAACTACGCGGTGAACAAGGCCAGGGCAGAGAGATTCGCGCGCGATGCAAAGCTGAAGCCCCGCAAACTGGATTACCTGCCGCCCGGCGGCAACTCATAACCCACGGAGACCAGCTCATGTTGATACGCGCTCTGTTATTTTCCGGCATCGGCCTGCTGTCGGGTTGCCAGCAGCCCGGCATGGATTTTGATTTCGACAAGGCGCTGAGCATCGCGCAAAAAGCCCGGCAAGCCAACCAATCCATAGCCGAGCCCGAGGAGATCAGCATGGGCAGCGGCATCGCCGCGAACCTGCTGGGCGCCTCGCCGTTGCTCGCCGACGACCGGGTGCAGCAATACGTCAACCAGGTGGGACGCTGGGTAAGCCTGCACACCGAACGCCCCGATCTGCCGTGGCAATTCGGCATTCTGGCCAGCACCGATGTCAACGCATTCGCCACACCTGGCGGCACGATCTTCATCACCCGCGGCCTGTTGCAAAGACTCGACAACGAATCGGAATTGGCCGGTGTGCTGGCGCACGAGATGGTCCACGTGCTGCGCAAACATCACCTCGCGGCATTGCAGAAGGGAGCGCGCCTGGGCATCGCCTCCGACCTGCTCGGCGAAGCGCTCAAGGACGAGAACAACCAGGTTCTGGAAAAAGCCGTCAAGGCGGGAACCGAGGTGTATGCGCGCGGACTCGACAAGGAAGACGAGTTCGAGGCGGATCGCATGGGCATCGTGATCGCCACCCGTGCCGGCTACGACCCTTTCGGACTGCCTGCCGTGCTGCAAATGCTCGAAGCGGGCAATGCGCAGGATAGCTCGCTGGCCCTGATGTTCAAGACCCATCCCGCGCCCCGCGATCGGCTCGGCCTGCTGGACAAGCTTATGGGCAACCGCTTCGATGATTACACCGCGCCGACCCAGACCGACAAACGCTTCAACAGCGAAGTGTCGCAGCACTTGTGACCATCCCCAGCCGCCCGGCATGAATCTGCCCGCATCCCTTTTCGGCAGCGATTGGCTGTGGCTGGGTAACCTGATCTTTTTAGTCGTGCTGGCGCGCGCCCTGCGGTTTGCGCGATGGCATGAGCTGCTGGCCAACAACATCCGCTTCAATGCACTGGTCGGGCTGCTGTTCGGCATCACCGTGCTCTGGCAACTCAACGCGGGCATCCGTCCCGGATTCAATTTCCACCTGGTCGGCGCGACCCTGTTCCTGCTCATGTTCGGCTGGCCCATCGCGCTGATCAGCCTGACGCTGGTCATGCTCGGCACCTGGATATACGCGGATATGGATCTGATCACGCTGGGCATCAACGGATTGCTGATGCTGGCGGTCCCGATGCTGTTCAGCGAATTGCTGCTGCGCTTCAGCCAACGAAACCTGCCGAAGAATCTGTTCCTGTTCGTGCTGTTGAACGGCTTTGCCTGCGCGGGGTTCGCCATCAGCATGATGATGGTCGCCACCACGCTGGTGTTGCTGGCGCTCAGCCACTACACCTGGCCGGAGATACAGTACCATTACCTCATCCCCGCGCCGATCCTCATCTTTGCCGAGTCGTTTGCCACCGGTGCAATGATCACCGCCTTCACCGTGTCCCAACCGGAGGCGATAAAGAATTTCAGCGAACAGGAATATCTAACGGGGAAGTAGCTTCAGCCGCATCCTGATATGCGGCAAACCCGCATCCATGAACGTCTCGCCCTCCTCGACAAAACCGAACTTGTGGTAGAACGGCACGGCGTAAGTCTGTGCATCCACATCGATCTGCCGGTAGTCATTGGCACGGGCATAATCGAGCAACGCCTCCATGATCGCGGTGCCGACCATGCGTTTGCGCCACTGCTGCAACACCGAGATGCGCCCGATATGCCCGTTGGCAAATATCCTCCCGCAACCGATCGCGTCGCCCTGATGGCTGAGCGCCAGGGCATGACGGCAATTTTCGTCCAACCCGTCCCACTCCAATTCTGCCGGGACACCCTGCTCGCGGATGAATACCGCCTCGCGGATCGATCTGAGCAAGGGTTCGCCATCGTGCCAGCAAACCAGACTAACGGTAAAAGGATTGCTCACGCTTGTATCCCCCTTGGAGAATCACCCGATGATTTCAACTGCCGTTCCTGCGGGTACCAAATCGAACAGCTCGACCAGATCGGCATTATGCATCCGGATACAGCCATGCGAACCGGGTTTGCCGAGCGTCACAGAGTCCGGAGTACCGTGTATGTAGATGTGGCGCCGCATCGTATCAGATTCGCCCAGCCGGTTGAAGCCCGGCTCGCAACCCGACAACCACAGGATGCGCGTCAGTATCCAGTCGCGTTCGGGGAATTGCGCGCCCAGCCCGGACGTGTAGATCTCGCCGGTCGGGCGGCGCCGCACCAGCACGGTATTTTCCGGCAGTCCCGCACCGATCCTGGCACGAATGAGATGCCTGCCGCGCGGTGTGCAATAACTGCCGGATATCTCGCCCACCCCGTTTGCGGCGGTGGAAACCGCGTATTTGCGCAGCACCTTGCCCGTGTCATCCAGCAGATCGAGCTGTTGCGTGTCGATATGAATATTGATCTTCATCCAAAATCCTCAAGATCGGTCTGCTGAACCGCGAACTCTGCCTTCTGTTGCGCACGGCGCATCGCAAAAAAATCGCTGAGCATCGTGCTGCACTCCTCCGCCAGCACGCCGCCGATGGCCGAGGTGTGATGGTTCAAGCGCCGCTCTCCAAACGCGTCCACCACGCTCCCGCACGCTCCCGTCTTGGGGTCGCCCGCCCCGTACACGAGCCGCGCGATGCGCGCGTGCATGATCGCGCCGGCACACATCAGGCACGGCTCCAGCGTGACGAACAACTCGCAACCCGGCAACCGGTAATTGCCCAGCCGCTGTGCCGCATCGCGCAACGCCATCATCTCGGCATGCGCGGAAGGGTCATGGCGCGAGATCGGCGCATTGAAACCGCGGCCGATGATTTCGCCATCCAGCACCACCACCGCCCCCACCGGAACCTCGCCGGCAGCCTTGGCCTGGAGTGCCAGGCCAAGTGCAGTGCGCATATAATCGGCATCGGTCATCAAATATCTGTTTCGGCAAAACGGGCGGCAACCGTAGCACAACCGGGTCAATTTGACGAGGTCGCGATGATGCTTGCGTTTAGCGCGTTTTTTGACAAGAATGTCACCCTCTTTAGCGAATTCGTTTATGTCAGAAAACACTGTTGCAGATTTTTCCCTGCCCGCAACGGGCGATCAGACCTTCACCCTATCCGGCGCGCGCGGCAAGCATCTGGTCATCTATTTTTATCCCAAGGACAATACGCCGGGTTGTACTTCCGAAGCTCAGCAATTCCGCGACCTGTATGCCCGATTCAAAAAGGCGAATTGCGAAGTGGTCGGCATCTCGCGCGACAGTCTCAAGTCGCACGAAAACTTCAAGGCCAAATTCAGCTTGCCGTTCGAGTTGCTTTCGGATACAGAAGAGACCGCATGCAACCTGTTCGGCGTGATCAAGCAGAAGAACATGTATGGCAAGCAGGTGCGCGGCATCGAGCGCAGCACTTTCGTGTTCGACAAGGATGGCATGCTGCGCCGTGAATGGCGCGGCCTCAAGGCCGACGGCCACGCGCAGGAAGTCCTCGATTTCATCACCACCCTCACACAAGGAACATAATGTCCGCAGCTACAAGCAAGAAACCGGTCGAAGCCGGATTGAACCAAGACACCAAGTTGTTCGTGCTGGACACCAACGTGCTGTTGCACGACCCGACCAGCCTGTTCCGCTTCGAGGAACACGACATCTGCCTGCCGATGTTCGTGCTGGAGGAACTGGACAACAAGAAAAAAGGCATGACCGAGGTCGCCCGCAATGCACGGCAAGCCAGCCGCTTCCTGGACGAGATCGTCAACGATGCGCCGCACAAGATAGAGGAAGGCATCGCGCTGGAATCCCCCGCGCACAAGAACTGCTCCGGCCGCCTGTTCCTGCAGACCAGCTTCGTCAAATACGAGCTGCCGCAAAATCTGGAACTGGGCAAAGCCGACAACGCCATCCTCGGTGTCGTGATCGGCCTGCAAAAGCAGCAACCGGAACGCGCGGTGATCCTGGTCAGCAAGGACATCAACATGCGCATCAAGGCGCGTGCGCTGGGCCTGGAGGCGCAGGACTATTTCAACGACAAGGTGCTGGAAGACAGCGACCTGCTCTACACCGGCGTGCTGCCGCTGCCGGATGATTTCTGGGACACGCACAGCAAGGATATGAAGTCGTGGCAGAAGGAAGGGCATACTTATTACCAGATCCAGGGCCCGCTGTGCAGCGCGTTCTTCGTCAACCAGTTCGTCTACCAGGAAAACGACACCGCGCCGTTCTATGCCGTGGTGATGGAGCAGAACGACCAGACCGCGCTGCTGCGCACGCTGACCGATTACACGCACAGCAAGAACAACGTGTGGGGCATCACCGCGCGCAATCGCGAACAGAACTTCGTGCTCAATCTGCTGCTGAATCCGGACATCGATTTCGTCACGCTATTGGGACAGGCCGGCACCGGGAAGACCCTGCTGACGCTGGCTGCCGGCCTGTTGCAAACGCTGGAAACCAAGCTGTACTCGGAGATCATCATCACCCGCGTGACGGTTCCGGTCGGCGAGGACATCGGCTTCCTGCCCGGCACCGAGGAAGAAAAGATGACGCCGTGGATGGGCGCGCTGGAAGACAATCTCGACGTGTTGAACAAGTCCGACGACGAGGGCGGCGACTGGGGACGCGCGGCGACCCGCGACCTGATCCGCTCGCGGATCAAGGTGAAATCGCTGAACTTCATGCGCGGCCGCACTTTCCTCAACAAGTACGTGATCATCGACGAGGCGCAGAATCTCACCCCCAAGCAGATGAAGACGCTGGTGACCCGCGCCGGTCCGGGCACCAAAGTGGTGTGCATGGGCAACATTGCGCAGATCGATACGCCTTACCTCACCGAGGGCAGCTCCGGCCTGACCTATGTGGTGGACAGGTTCAAGGGCTGGGCGCACGGCGGGCATGTCACCTTGCTGCGCGGCGAACGGTCGAGGCTGGCGGATCACGCCGGCGAGGTGCTGTAGGGGCACGGCGCGCCGTGCCCCCACGAATGGTTTTACAAAATGGACAAACCCGTCGAAAAATCCGATGCCGAATGGCGCAATGAACTCACACCGGAACAATACCGGGTGTGCCGCCAGTGCGGCACCGAGCCTGCATTCACCGGAGCGTATTGGGATTGCCATGATACGGGCATCTATCGCTGCGCGTGCTGCGGCAACGCCTTGTTCGATTCTGCCGCCAAGTTTGATTCCGGTTCAGGATGGCCGAGCTATTGGCAACCTTATCAAACCGGGAACGTCATTTCGCGCACCGACACCAGCCACGGCATGCAGCGCGTGGAAGTATGCTGCAAGCAATGCGGCGCGCACTTGGGTCATATATTCGACGATGGCCCACAACCCACCGGGCTGCGCTATTGCATCAACTCCGCCGCGCTCACACTGGACAGGAATTGAGCATGAACCGAGCAAAGCCAGGATGCCGTTGTGGGAGCGCAATTTATTGCGCGATCACCCTGCTCCAAACCGCCCGATGAATCGGGCTCCTACTCCACATAAAATTCCAACATGAAACTGCTTTTCGACCTGTTCCCCGTCATCCTGTTCTTCGTCGCCTTCAAGTTCCAGGGCATCTACGTCGCCACAGCGGTCGCGATCGCCGCCACGATAGTCCAGATCATCTGGACAAGACTCCGGCACGGCAAAGTGGATGTGATGCTGTGGGTGAGTTTCGCTATCATCGGCGTGTTCGGCGGCGCGACCCTGTTGCTGCACGACGAGACCTTCATCAAGTGGAAGCCGACCGTGCTGTACTGGATGTTCTCGGCCATCCTGCTGTTTTCGAACGTGGTGCTCAACAAGAACCTGATGAAGCTGCTGCTGCAGGAGAAGATCGCGCTGCCGCTGCATGCCTGGAATCGCCTGAACCTGAGCTGGAGCCTGTTCTTCGCGGTGCTCGGTTTCCTCAACCTGTATGTGGCGTTCAACTACTCCACCGATAGCTGGGTGAATTTCAAGCTGTTCGGCTTCACCACATTGATGCTGGTGTTCATCCTGGCACAGGGCGCATGGCTGGCGAAATATGTGGATGAGAAGAAAGAAGGCAATTGATGTGGTACACCATCATCGGGCAGGATACCCCCGCCAGTCTGGATAAACGCATGGCTGCCCGGCCCGCGCATGTTGCGCGCTTGCAGGCATTGCAGAATGAGGGCCGGCTGCTGCTGGCCGGACCTTTTCCCGCTGTGGATGCCGTGGATCCGGGTCTGGCGGGATACACCGGCAGTTTGATCGTCGCCGAATTCGCTTCATTGCCGGCCGCACAAGACTGGGCGAAGGCCGATCCTTATGTCGCGGCCGGGGTATATGCGGAAGTCCGTGTCCAGCCGTTCAGAAAGACCTTCCCGCAATGAATGCCCGCATCGCGGCAATGAAGGCCCGCCTCGCCGTGCTCGATCCGATTTCGCTCGACATCTGCGATGAAAGCCACAAACACGCCGGGCATGCCGGAGCGCGCGATGGCGGCGGGCACTATGTGCTTAACATCGTCTCGGCGCAGTTCGCCGGCAAAAACACGGTGGCACGCCACCGTATGATATATTTGGCGCTGGCAGAAATGATGAAAACAGAAATACACGCCCTAACGATACAGGCGCAGGTGCCGAACGAGCTTTAATCATCACACTTTGATAATTTTTTTATGAGGACTCGCAATGTTTAATACCGGAAGATTGGCAACACTGGCAATATTGGGCGCACTGGCAATCACCCCCGCTTTTGCCGAAGACAAATCCGCCGCCATGGTGAATGGCGTCTCCATCCCGCAAGCGCGTATCGATCTGCGCGTCAAGGCCGCTACCGCACAAGGCCAGCCGGACAGCCCGGAGTTGCGCAAAATGGTCCGCGAAGACATGATCAATCTCGAACTGCTGGCGCAGGAAGCCGTGAAGGCCGGTCAAGACAAGAATTCAGAGGTGATCCAGCAAATCGAACTCGCCAGGCAATCCATCCTGGCCGGCGCATTCGTGCAGGACTATGCCAAGAATCATCCGATCAGCGACGATCAACTCAAACAGGAATATGAAAAGCTGAAGGCCAATGTCGGCAACCGGGAGTACAAGGCGCGCCACATCCTGGTGGACACCGAAGCCGAAGCCAAGGCCATCATCGTCCAGCTCGGCAAGAAAGCCAAATTCGACAAATTGGCTGCCAAGTCCAAGGACGCGGGTTCCGCCGAACATGGCGGTGCCCTGGACTGGGCAGTACCCAGCAACTTCGTTCCGCCTTTTGCCAACGCGATGACCGGTCTCAAAAAAGGCGAATACACCAGGGAACCGGTGGAATCCCAATTCGGCTGGCACGTCATCAAGCTGGACGATGTGCGCGACCTGAAAGTGCCGCCGTTCGACGAACTCAAGCCGCAAATACAGCAGCGTCTGCAACAGCAAACCATCCAGAGCACGATCGCCGAGATGCGCGCCAAAGCCAAGATCGAATAATTACGCGACACAATCGAGTAGGGGACGGAGTTACCCCCGTCGCCCTCTCACACCACCGTACGTGCGGTTCCGCATACGGCGGTTCATTAAACATGCTGGAAGCGTTGCTGTGTATCCAGCAACGAAACCAACCCCAGTGCATCAAAGAA
>JBGSKJ010000016.1:0-8014 GCA_041741275.1 Gallionella sp. | reverse complement strand
CCGCGCTGCCGCGATCATCGGCAGCATCGGCGATGGCCGCGCGCACGTGGTGCTGGAAACCGAACTGGGCGGAGAACGGATGCTGGAAGAACTGGAAGATGATCCCTTGCCCAGGATTTGCTGATTCCGGATTTGCCAATTCAGAATTTGAGGTCCAACATAACCGGTATGAGCGGGATTTTCCATGCATGAGATGTCGATCGCCGAGAGCGTGCTGCAGATCATCGAGGATACCGCGCGCGCCGAGGGCTGCGCCAGGGTCAGGGTAGTGTGGCTGGAGATCGGCCAATTGGCCGGCGTGGAAAAGGAGTCGCTGCGTTTCTGTTTCGATGTGGTGACGCGCGACAGCGTTGCACAGGACGCGCGGCTGGAGATCATCGAGACCGCTGGGCAGGGCTGGTGCATGGAGTGCTCCTGCAACGTGGCTGTGTCGGCGCGTTATGAGCCATGCCCGAATTGCGGCGGCTTCCAGATCGAGGTGACGGGTGGCGAGGAGATGAGGGTAAAAGAATTGGAGGTGGAGTGATGTGTATGACATGCGGATGCGGGAAGGGCCAGACGCTGATTGCGGGCCATGCACTTCAGAAGCCGCGTAAGACCGGCGCAGAGATGCACTATCGTGTGCGCGGGGAGGGTGCAGTGCATGCCCGGCAGCACGACCACGCGCATGTTCATTCACCTGCGCACGAAACGATCGATTTTGGCGCGGGACCGGCGGGCACTCATGCGCCCGGCATGAGCCAGTCGCGCATGGTGAAGATCGAGCGCGACATCCTCGCCAAGAACAATGATTATGCCGATCAGAACCGCCGCTACTTGTCAGCGCACGGCATCTTCGCGCTCAATCTGGTCTCCAGTCCCGGTTCCGGCAAGACCACCCTGCTGGTTAAAACCGTACAAGCATTGAATGGGGCACAGTCGCTCGCCGTGATCGAGGGCGACCAGCAGACCGACAACGATGCCGCGCGCATCCGTGCCGCCGGGGCACCTGCACTGCAGATCAATACCGGCAAGGGCTGCCATCTGGATGCACACATGGTGGGACAGGCCATGCAACGTCTCGGCATGAAACAGGACAGCCTGCTGCTGATCGAGAACGTCGGCAACCTGGTGTGTCCAGCGGGCTTCGATCTGGGTGAGGCGCACAAGGTGGTGATCTTTTCGGTGACCGAGGGCGAGGACAAGCCGCTCAAATATCCCGACATGTTCCGCGCTTCCGACCTGATGCTGCTCAGCAAATGCGACCTGTTGCCCTATCTGGAATTCAACGCTGGTCTCGCCGTGGAAAATGCGCGCCGCGTGAATCCGAACATACGGGTGATCCGCATCTCGGCAAGCAGCGGTGAAGGTGTGGCGGAATGGCTGGAGTGGATAGCCGCAGGTTGCCGCAATGCGGCCGTATCAAAACAGCGCGTTGCCGAAGCGGAAGCCCGGCCTGAGTAATCCCTTTGCCAGCCCCCCCAGTTACCCTTGGTAACTGGGTTTAACTCAGCTTTCCCGTCCGATGCCGTGATACTCGATGCCAAGTGCTGCAACGCTGGCGGGTTCGAACAGATTGCGCCCGTCAAAGATCACCGGTTGTTTCAGGCGTGCCTTGATGATGCTGAAGTCGGGGCTTTTGAAGGCTTTCCATTCAGTGACGATGATCAATGCGTCTGCTCCCTGCAGCGCATCCTTTGAGTTTTCAGCGTAGGCAAGGTCGGCGCGTTCGCCATAGATATGCCGGGTCTCTTTCATCGCCGCCGGATCAAAGGCGGTGATCGTTGCGCCCCGTTGCCATAATCCTTCCATCACCACCCGGCTGGTGGCCTCGCGCATATCGTCAGTACCCGGCTTGAATGACAGTCCCCACAAGGCGAAGTGCTTGCCCTTGAGATCGTTGCCGAAACGTTTGGTGATCTTTTGCAGCAGCACGGATTTCTGCGCATCGTTGACTTGTTCCACCGCGCCCAGCACTCTCAGTGGCAGGCCGTATTCCTCGCCGGTGCGCTGCAGGGCGCGAATGTCCTTGGGAAAACAAGAGCCGCCGTAACCGCAACCGGCATACAAGAAGTGGTAACCGATGCGCTGGTCGGAGCCGATACCTTTGCGCACGTGTTCAATGTCCGCGCCGACGCGCTCGGCCAGGTTAGCCAGTTCGTTCATGAACGAAATGCGCGTGGCAAGCATGGCATTGGCGGCATACTTGGTCAGTTCGGCGGACTTGATGTCCATCACCATCAGCCGGTCGTGATTGCGCTGGAACGGGGCATACATGTCGCGCATCACCCTGATGGACGGCTCGTCTTCCGCGCCGATCACGATGCGGTCCGGGCGGTTGAAGTCGTCAATGGCGGCACCTTCCTTGAGGAACTCGGGGTTCGATACCACGCTGAAACCGGTTTTGACGCCACGTTTGTTCAGTTCTTCCTGCACCGCTTGTTTTACCTTCTCGGCGGTGCCGACCGGCACGGTGGATTTGTCCACGATGACTTTGTACTCGGTCATCGCGCGTCCGATGGTGCGGGCCGCGGCGAGGACATATTGCAGGTCTGCGGAACCGTCCTCGCCGGAAGGTGTGCCTACCGCGATCATCTGCACCAGACCATGCGCCACGCTTTCCGCCACATCGGTGGTGAAGCGCAGGCGGCCGGCGGCGACGTTGCTCTTGATGACTTCCTCCAGCCCGGGTTCATAGATCGGCACACCACCCTGTTGCAGTATGGCGATCTTGCGCGGATCCACATCCAGGCACAGCACGTCGTTGCCCAATTCGGCCAGACATGCGCCTGATACCAAACCTACATAACCGGAACCAATAACAGTGATCTTCATTGCGTCTAACTTTCAAGAATTGAGGTGCGCATTATGCCGCAACCGGCCCGGTTAGTCAGCGACGACGGCTCGGACTTGCCGTGCCAGGTCATGCGCCAGGCAATCGAACTCGATGTTGTCCGGCATTGACCGCAGCCAGGTCAGTTGCCGCTTGGCGAGTTGCCGGGTGGCGGCGATGCCGGTTTCAAGCAGTTGCGTTTCGCTGATCTCGCCTTCCATGAATTGCCATGCTTGGCGGTAGCCGACACAGCGCATAGCGGTCATGTCCGGGTGCAGCGGATATTTTGAGCGCAGGCTGTGCAATTCATCCACCAGCCCCTGTTCCAGCATCTGCTTGAAGCGTGTGGCGATGCGCTGGTGCAGCACGGTGCGATCACCGGGTACCAGTGCGATGGGAATGATGCGGTAGGGGAGAGTGTGGGGCGTATTGCCATGCGCCCCTACGATCCGTGTGTCCGTAGGGGCGTATGGCAATACGCCCTTGGGATTTTTAATCAGTGCCGACATCGGTCGCCCGGTGATGCGGAAGATCTCCATCGCGCGCTGGATGCGTTGTGTGTCGGTCGGCTTTAGGCGTGCGGCGGTTTCCGTGTCAACTTCGGCAAGTTTGCTGTGCAGGTGTTCTATGCCATGCTGCGCGATCTCGGCATCGAGCGCGGCGCGCACTTCCGGGTTGGATTGCGGCAGGTCGCTCAAGCCTTCCCGGAGTGCCTTGAAGTACAGCATCGTGCCGCCCACCAGCAGCGGAATCTTGCCGCGGTGCGTGATGTCGTGCATCAGGCGCAGCGCATCGTGGCGGAATGCGGCCGCAGAGTAGGCTTCGGTTGGGTCGCGTATGTCGACCAGATGATGCGGAGCACGCGCCAGGATAGCCGCGTCCGGTTTGGCGGTGCCGATATTCATGTCACGGAAAACCAGCGCTGAATCCACGCTGATGATCTCCACCGGCAAGGTTTGCGCCAGTTCCACCGCGACACCGGTCTTGCCGCTGGCGGTGGGACCCATCAGAAAAATTGCCGTGGGCAATTCTTTCGAGGATTGAGGATCAAGGATTGAGGATTGAGGCAACCCCTCCCGGCCTCCCCTTATCAGGGGAGGTGTGTGGTTTACCCCTCGATCCTCGTTTCTCAATCCTGGATCCTGCCTCTTCATCGCCCGCGCATGAACATCTTGCCCAGTTCGTGCAGTGAAAGCTGGAACCAGGTCGGGCGGCCGTGGTTGCATTGCCCGGAGCGCTCGGTCTGTTCCATTTCGCGCAGCAGTGCGTTCATTTCGGTGAGGCTCAATATTCGGTTGGCCCGCACCGCACCGTGGCAGGCGAGGGTGCCGAGCAGCTCGTTGCGCCGTTCGGTGAGTACCCGGCTCGCGCCGAATTCGCGCAATTCATCCAGCACATCGTGCGCGGCGGCTTCCGCTTCGGATTGCTTGAGCAGCACCGGCATGGCGCGCACCGCCAGCGTGCTGGGCGAGAGCGGGGCGATGTCGAAGCCCAGCGTTTTGAGTGCATCCTGCTCTGCTTCCACGGTGGCAACGTCCAATGTATCGGCATGAAAACTTACCGGGATCAGCAGCGGCTGCATGACGATCTGTTCGGCATCCAGCGAGGTCTTGAGCTTTTCATAGACGATGCGCTCGTGCGCGGCGTGCATGTCCACCACGATCAGTCCGCGCGTATTCTGGGCAAGGATGTAGATGCCGGACAGTTGCGCTAAAGCGTAGCCCAACGGGGCTTCGCTTTCGGGAAGGGGAACATCTTTGTGAAGGGAGAAGGGTGAAGGGTGAAGGGTGGAAGCTGAACCCGCTTTTGACATTACCCTTCCCTCTTCCCCCTTATCCCTTCCCATTTGGCCCTTCCCGGTCTGCATTTCCCACAGTTGATAAGCCGCGCCAGATTGTGCGATACCCAGCCCGATGTTTTGTTGCGTCGGGATGAACGATGCGGCCCGTTGTTGTTCGGGGACTCGGGTCTCCTGTCCGCTTGCCGGAACGGCGAGTGCCTGTTGCAGGGTATGAAAAATGAATTGGTGTATCCCCTGACTCTCGCGGAAACGCACTTCGCTCTTGGCCGGATGAACGTTCACGTCCACCAGTTCGGGCGGCAGTTCGAGGAACAGCACAAACGCCGGATGGCGCTGGTGATGCAGGATGTCCTGATAGGCCTGGCGCAGCGCGTGGCTGGCGACCTTGTCGCGCACGAAGCGGCCGTTGACGAAAAAATACTGCGCATCGCGGCTGGAGCGCGAATAGGCGGGCAGGGCGGCCAGTCCTTGCAGCGACAGGTTGGCTGCCTGCCGTGCTACTGATACGGCGGCATGGCCGAACTCGTCGCCGAGCAATGCGGCAACGCGCTTCAACGCGGATCTGTTCTCCTCCCCTGACAAGGGGAGGCCGGGAGGGGTTGCGGGCAATTGCCACACCGTACGTCCGTTGTGTTGCAGTGAAAAGGCGACATCGGGACGCGACAACGCGATGCGCTTGAAGGCTTCTTCGCACCAGGCGAATTCGGTGGCTTCGGTCTTGAGGAATTTGCGCCGCGCCGGGGTGTTGAAATACAGCTCGCGTATCTCCACCGTGGTTCCCTGTGCCTGGCTGGAGGGCACGGGTTCGCCGATCAGCCCATCGGCTGCCTCGATTTTCCAGGCATGGCTGTCAGAAGCAATGCGGCTGGTCAGGGCAAGTTGCGCCACCGCCGCTATACTCGCCAGCGCCTCGCCGCGAAAACCCATGCTGGCAACCCGTTGCAGATCATCCAGCGAGGCAATCTTGCTGGTGGCGTGGCGCATCAGCGCCAGTTTCAGCTCCTCCCTGGCGATGCCCTTGCCGTTGTCGCGCACGCGCAACAGCTTGATGCCGCCACCCTCCAGTTGCACCGCGATGTCGCTCGCGCCCGCGTCCAGACTGTTTTCCAGCAGTTCCTTGAGTGCCGCGGCGGGGCGCTCGATCACCTCGCCGGCGGCGATCTGATTGATGAGCAAGTCGGGCAACAGCTGGATGGAGGGCATGTCCGTGTCGGGTAATGAAACGCCCGGCATTATACGTGTCCTGAGCCAGTCGAAGCGGACGGACATGCGAAAGCGGCAGCCTGCCCAAGTGGATCACATTGGGCAGTAAACAGATAAATAGCCGGTTTTTCCGTCTCTATTCCCCGCTTGACCAGATTATGAAGCTTGATAGTTTAGCCAGCGTGGCAAAACGATGAGCTTGTCACTCGCGGAATCGGACCAAATCTCAAGTCGGGATGGTCATTGCAAGATTCCAAATGGGCTGAAAGTGACTTGTTCGGAGCCGCAACATTAATTCAAGGGGGATGGCGAAATGGGAAAATTCGAAGCTTGGGGTAATAATGAAAATGGCCAGTTGGGGTTCCTGATGCGCGACAATAATCCGCTGGAAATAAAATATTCTCAAATATCGACACGGTTCGATCAGGAATATGGGGTTTTATGGACAGAGATGAAGCCCGAGGGCATACCTTGCTGTACCCAGGAATTGCTGGATGAATTGGATCACCACCAAAAAATTTTGGAGAAATGCGGTGGCAAGATACAGATCGGGGATCAGCTCCACGCCGTTCGTTATGCAGTCGCGGCATCCCTGATCCCGGGAGTATTCAACCTGGGCGGAGACCTCGGATTGTTTTCCTCACTGATCAAAAGAAATGACCGCCAGGCTTTGTTGAAGTACTCGATCAAGTGCCTGGATGTGATTTTTTCCAGAACTAGCCATTATAACTTTCCGTTGATCACTATCTCTTTGGTTCAGGGTGATGCTCTGGGGGGAGGGCTTGAAGCTGCGTTAGCCAGCGATGTGATCATTGCCGAACGCAGCGCCAAGATGGGTTTCCCGGAAATGTTATTCAATCTTATCCCCGGTCATGGGGCTTTCAGTATGACGGCAAGAAAAATTGGGGTAGCACAGGCAGAAAAAATGATACTCAGCGGTAAAATTTACTCCGCTGAAGAGCTTCATGAACTTGGATTGGTCGATGTACTGGTGGAGGACGGTGAAGGCGTGGAAGCAGTCCGCGATTATGTGGTAAAACGTTCGCGCTGCTCTAATGGATATATGGCGTTGCAAAAGGCCAAGCAGCGGTTCAATCCGGTCACCTATCAGGAGATGCTGGATATCACCAACATCTGGGTCGATGCAGCCCTGCAGTTGAATGACAGGGACCTCAAGGTGATGGACCGTTTCTCACGCTCGCAGCAAAAACTTTTTGGGAAAAGTGAACCGGTGCGGCATTCCGCTACGGCGTTGCAACAATCTGCCGAGACATGGAGAAACCCGGAAATGGCGCTGGCTTTATGATTCTATGGCCTGGCGATGCTCATCCAGATAACGGATCATGGCTTGCCGGGTGGCGTTGAAGCTGTCGCGGGCTCTGCTCAACAGATCGTCGGCTGTAGCCTGCAAGTTGGCGTGGTTGGACTGCGATATCTCCCGGCATATCTGGAACAGTGCTTCCGCCCCCAGGTTGCCAGAGCTTCCTTTCAGGGCGTGCGCCAGCTCCTTGAACAACGTGTACTCGTGTTCGAGCACAGCCTTTCTCATCGCATTGAGCAGTTGTTCCCCTTCCAATAAAAATCCATGAATCACGTCATCCAGGAAATTATCGTTCATTTCCCCCAGTAACCTGAGGTGGTGCAAGGTTCTGCTGTTGATCAGCAGGTCATCCGCAGTGTCAGGCGCCCGATTGTCCCGCAACAGCGGAGTGGATTTTTGCCCATCGGGCACAGTGTTGGCGGTTGCAGTAAGTTGTGCTACGGTTTCAAGCAGGCTGTGAGCGTCTATCGGCTTGGTAAGAAATGCATCGACTCCGGCTTCCTCGCATTCGCGTCTGGCCTCGATGGTCGCACTGGCGGTCAGGATCGCGATCGGCATGCGCGGTTCCGTCCGGTCGGTCATGCGGTAGATTTTCAGTGCTTCCAGTCCGGCCAGAACGGGCATGTGCATGTCCATGATGGCCAGGTCATAGCGTTTGTTCTCCAGCATGTCCAGCGCCAGATCGCCATTTTCCACCAGATCGACGTTGTGCCCCGCGTATTCCAGTATTTTCGAGATGATCTTGCGGTTCGTCGCATTGTCCTCGGCCACCAGAATATCGAGCCGGCGATTTTCCTGGATGTTCCGCTCGTAGTGTTCCACGAACGAAACGATGTCCGGCGATACTGCTTCCGGGGGTAAAGCCCCATGCAGCGCG
>JBGSKJ010000015.1:0-7569 GCA_041741275.1 Gallionella sp. | reverse complement strand
CGTCAATGTATCAAGTTCGCTGCGCTCTTGCTCGGTAAGTGTTACCCGGTATCTCGGTGACATGGTGACCTCCTTTGATTAAGGGTTTCACCAGTATGCCACAGGGCTCTACGATGCGAAATAAATAATGTTACATGGCAGTAGTGGCCTGGCCATCGCCGGACACGATGCCAGTTTCAATCTGCAAGGCAACTACACCAATGCGGCAGGCAACGTGCTTAAAGCCAATCGCGACCTGACCTTCACCGCCACCGGCGGCTTCATCAATCAGACCGCGCTGGAAGCGGTGGGCAAGCTCACCTTGAACGTCGCCAACATAGACAACCAGGTAGGTGCCGGCATCAATTCTGACTGGACAGTGCTGAATACCACAGGTAACGTCACCAATGCCGGGCGCATCGAGGGCAACACGGTCGAGACGCACAGCAACAACTTCACCAATACCGCGACCGTGATGGGCGACTCGATCAATCTTTACGCCAACAACCTCGATAACCTGAACGCAAACGCACTGATCGCGGCAACACGGGATGTCAATCTCATCATTGCCAACGCTCTGAACAACCAGAATGGCGCAACGCTATACAGTCTGGGCGATATCAACATTGGTGCCAACCTTACACTCGATGCCAATGGTTATCTGACCGGCAATGCGGCAAGCGTTTCCAACCGATCTGCCACCATCGACGCAACGGGTAACCTGCGCATCAGTGCGCACACCATCACCAACAAGCGCACGATGGTCGGGGTGGAGTGGGGGACGACAAGGGCGGGCGCTTATGTTCCGGGGAATCCGCGCTACACCCCGTATGTTGCCGACCAGCAATTTACTGCCGCGACTACCGCAGCATCCCAAGTTCTTTCGGGCGCGGGCATTTGGATAAGAGGTGGCTCGCTCACCAACGACTACAGCACCATCATTGCGGGCGGTACACTGACTTCGCAGTTGACCACACTGACAAACAGTGGCGCGCCATTCCAAAGAAGTGAAACCAGGGTCGGGCAGCAGGACATCGTGCAGTGGCTGCCGACGGGCGCAACGAGATGCAACGCGATAGGAATGAACTGTTCCCCGGTCTGGGGATGGGTCACCGTGACTACACCTTATGCCCCTGCGCCGATATACACGAACGTACCGCGTTCCGTTAACGCTACCTACCTTCAGGGCGCTCAGCCCGGAGGAACGCCGCATACGGTAAACATACGAGCGGTGACGGCGGGAAGCGTGGCGAATGTCGCGCCCATAAATCCCGGCGCCCTTCCTGAGCTCACAGTTACTTCCGGTGGCCTGTACACCATACACACTCAACCGGGGCAGAAATACCTGGTGGTGACCGACCCGCGCTTCGCCAGCTACCAGAACTTTGTCTCGAGCGACTACATGTTGGGCCGCCTGGTACTTGATTCACAGCAGATTCAAAAACGTCTGGGCGATGGCTTCTATGAACAGAAGCTCGTCACCGACCAGATCACTGCCCAGACCGGACGCCGCTATCTTGGTGGCTATACCGATGCTCAATCGCAATTCATCGCACTGCTCGATGCCGGAGTGAGCGCCGCCAAGGATATTCAACTCGTGCCCGGCATCGGGCTGACCTCAAAACAGATCGACGCACTGACCCAGGATATCGTCTGGATGGTGGAACGCGAAGTGACCTTGCCGGACGGCAGGACCGAGCGCGTACTCGCCCCGCAGGTGTTCCTGACCCGACTGCACGGGGGCGACCTTAAATCAGGCGGCGCATTGATCGCCGCGAACGACATCCGCGTCAACGCCAGCGACAGCATCGCCAACAGCGGTTCGATCCAGGGGGGCGCAAGCAATGTCCTGGCTGCAAAAAACATTTCCAATAGCAGGGGTGCAATCGGCAGTCGGGGCTTTACCCTGCTTAACGCAGACTACGACATCCTCAACCTGTCCGGCCAGATCAACGGCAGCACCGTTGGCCTGGCTGCCGGGCGCGACATCCGCGTCGAGCACACCAGTCGCGATATCACACGCACCGTCAACCTCGGTGGGCAAGCTGGCACTGGCGCAGTCCTCGCCCAACCCCGCCGGGTTTCAGCACCGCTGACAGGCGTGGTGAGCAGCACTGAACTGGATCTTGAGTCCGGCATCAGCTCGACCGACAACTTGAGCCTCAACGCCGGGCGTGACCTATCCCTCAGTGCCGCGAATATCAACAGCGGCGGAGACACCATCCTCTCTGCCGGACGCGACCTGAACGCAGGCGTACTCACCGCAACCGAAACCTCCAACACCCCGCGCTATAACGCATCACGCAGCATCGTCACCCAACTGGGCAGCAACATCCAGGCCGGCGGAAACCTCGACATCAGCGCTGGCAACGACATGCGGCTCACTGCAACAACACTTGATGCCGGCAACAACGCCAACCTCATTGCAGGAGGTAACCTCACCCTGGATGCAGCTAAAAATAGCAGTGCGTTCAGCTTTGATACCGGTGTCGTGCAACAAAGAAGTTACGACGAAGCTGTTCTTGGCACCAAACTGAATGCAGGCGGGAATATCACGCTTGCCGCTACCGACGGTAAGGGACAAGGGGGAAGGGACAATGGCGGCAACATTGCGCTGGAGAGCGCTGCCATCAGCAGCAAGAACGGCTCTTCGACAAGCTCAGGGCAGTCCAAGCTCACTATTGTTGCCGACGCCAGCGTCAACGTAGGGAATGTGGAAGAGAAACATGAGTCCTTCCAGCAGATGCGCCTCGAATCGAGCGGCTGGTTCTCATCCACCACAAACACCATCCGCGATGAGAATAGCCGAACAGCCGCTAGCGGCAGCAATCTGGATAGCGACCGCATCACCATCCAGTCCGGACGTGACATCAACGTCACGGGCAGCAATGTGTCGGCCAGCAAAGACATCACGCTGGCTGCGATGACCGACATCAACATCCTCGCCGCCACCGAAACCTACAAACAGAATCACAGCCGCGAAGAAGTGTCGAACGGCCTCATCACCGGCGGCACATTCGGTTTCACCGTCGGGCAGGACAAGAGTACCACCCAGACCAACGCCGATGGGGCGACTCAAAGCCAGAGCCGCAGCACACTCAACAGTACCAGTGGCAACCTCAACTTGTTGAGCGGCGGAAATGCCATCATCGCTGGCAGCGATCTTTCGGCAACACAAGGCACACTCACTGCGACGGCGGGCGGCAGCATCGCTGTCTTCGCCGGATTGGACAGTCTCAGCCAATACACCGAAAGCCACCACGACCAGGACACCGGCCTGTTCAGCAAACAGAAGCGCACCATCACTGACACGCTCATCCAAAGTCAATTTGCCGGCAGTTCACTGGCGGCCAACACCCTCGATCTGCAGGCTGGTGAAAACCTCATCCTACAAGCGGCCAAACTCAACAGCACGGGCGACACCACTATCGCTGCGGCAGGTGATATCCAGCTCTTGAGCATAACGGACAGCAGCTACACCAACCATACCGAAAAGCTGCAAACCGAGGGCGTCGACCTCTTCAATCCGGTTGTTGCATTGGCTGACCGCCGCCGGAACAACCAAATCACCAGCCGGAACCAAACTGCAAAAATCACCGCCATCCAAAGCGGCGGCAATCTCAGTTCAAGTTCGGGCGGCAATACCCTGATCGAGGCCAGCCAACTCAATGTCAACGGCAGTGTTGACCTGAATGCGGGCTATGATGTCAATGGACAGCCCACCAAGCCCGATGCCTGTCCTGAGCCCTGTCTAAGGGCCACCATCACCTTCGCTGCCGTCAAGGACAGTGATTACCTCAACATCGAAGATCAACGCAGCAGCCTCGCATGGCAAAGCCAAAGCGGCAAGGGCCACAACACCGAAACCATCCGCCTCGCCAACATCAGCGCAGGCAAAGGCCTGAGTGTGAACGCCACGGGTGGAGTGGTGGTTGACATCCCCGACGTGCCCGCGCCGGTAGAGTCCACCCCGCCAGTTGACCCAAACTCAGCGGATAGCACCAGCAGCGAACAAGGCACAGGTGCAAACAACGCGGTATCGAACACCATCAGCTCCGACACCCGCACGCCACAACAGCGTCTCGACGACCACCTAATTACCTTGGCCCAGCAACCCGGTCAGGCGTGGATAGGACAACTCGCCAACGATCCCAGAACCAAAGTTCAATGGCAGCAGACCAACGCCGCGGTGGAGCAATGGGAATACAGCCATGAAGGCCTGACCCCGGAAGCTGTCGGCGTGATTGCCATTGTCGTGGCCTACGCCAGTGCCGGGGCGGCATCGGAAGCAGCGGCAGGGATCGTATCATCCGCCAGTGCGACTTCGGGCGTTGCGCTTTCCGCCACTGCCAGCGCCGCCGCGACCAGTGCTGTTACCGCAGGCTTGATCACGCTCGCCAGTCAGGCCAGTGTCAGCCTCGCCAACAACAAGGGCGACATCGGCAAGACGCTGGACGACATGGGTAAGAGCGAGAATGTGAAGAGCGTCATGGCTGCTATGCTGACGGCGGGTGTGGGCACGACAATGCCAAGCACTAACATGACAGGTGTACTGACTCAAACAGCGACAGGCTGTGTAACGGGTGAGATGACGGGGATTGGATGTGAAATGGGTACAACCAATGCAGCCGTTACGAGTGGTGCTGCACTGGCGTACTACACGATGGTGGGGTATGCGGCGGATTTGAGGCCGGGGGAGAATCGTAATGGGACCAAAACTGATGGCACTTCGACGGGTAATGGAACCTATGAATATGATGAATCCACTGGTCGACAACTCACTGCTGATATAGGAATAAATGTCATAGGCTTAAATCGGCCAGACTCAATTCTTTCGCAAGGCGGAGCGATTAGTAAAGCTCTAAATCAAGTGCCGTTTGTCAATGCGGCGGGAGGGTGGCATGACTACATATTTAATTCGAGTCCCATACTCAATGACTGGTTCACTGTGGTCAATGTGCCAGCCATGATTCCTGCAGCTATGTTGGCCATGCCGGCCTCGTTGAATGACCCAAGCGTATCTTGGTTTTTTATAAATGGCTTGCCGTACACCCTTAACACACCACCGAAGCCACCTGTTATTCCTAGCATTATCAGCTTACCCAATACGGCTTTACGGCCTGTTTTGAGCGTGAATAATCAGGGGAGGAAGCCATGAGAATTTTTAATTGCACATCTTTGCGTGTGGTTTTTTTATTCGGTATTGTATGTGGGTTATCTGGCTGTACTTTATTTATAGATACCAGCATACAAGCTCGGCATAATTGGTGGCTAGAAGATGCGCGCAAGCGTGTTGAGAAAAATCCAAATATGTATGCGCCTTACTGGGCAAATAAAAATAAAAACCCGCGTTTTATGGGCAGCACAAAATTGCCCAATGGGAATATCGAAGATCAATACTATGATGGTTTGCTTCGTAATAAAGAGAAATGCCACTACTTCTACGAATACGAACCAAAATCAGGATTGATTGTGAATTTCCGATTTGAAGAAAAAGAGAAATATGATTGCAGAGCGACGGGCGCGTGACGAGTTATGAAAACCCGATAATCAGGAGCCGATATTTCCGCAGCAAGCAATACGTAATTTTAGCGGCAACATTACTATTGGCCGCATGCCAGACTATTCCAGAGTGGGATAAGGAAATGATCGACGACCCAGTTGAGGACGGCAAATGTCCTGATCTGACAGGGCGGTTCAACTATAACCATCTGGGAGCAAAAGATACCAGCGATTTTGACTCGATACTTGCTAATGACCTGCCTGATAACCTGCCAACAGATCGACCATCCCACAGTGTGTACGGCGAGGAACCCTACCACTCAGCGGTTATATATAACAAAATCCACAAGGGCAATTTCGACCCCTATCCGAGCACGATCATCGTCACGCTGACGCGTTCAGATCAGATTGGGCGGAAGTATCACGTTCGCGTCGATTGGGATATGGAAGGATTGCTGGGCGAATACGGTGTTGTATTCGATGAAACGTGGATCTGTTCCGGCGGCAATCTCTTCAGGTCGGTGAAGAGCACGCTACACGAACGCCCAGATCCAGATGAAATCGATCCGAGGGACTATCGCAGGATTTATGTGCTTCCGAATGGAAATATCCGGATAGACAGAAAGCACATCTTCATACTACGGTGGGCCCCAGATCATTTATCAAGGTACTACGAAAGCCGGGTGTTTGCAAAAATCCCCTGAAAATACGCAAGTAATGGCGCCGTTGCCAAGCAACTTGACCAGGAGCCGTGCTATTTCAGACGACACGCCTTACCGCTTTGCGAGTCCGGTCCGGGTCATTTCAAGCGCGGGTAATACATCTTCGCGCAGGATTACTCCGGGGTTTGTGGGTGCATGTTTGCAGGTATTCTGGTTTGACATGTCGAGTATGTACATGTAGCATAATTATATGTACATATATGAAGGGGCGTCATGAAAAAACTAACTCTAACTACGCTGCGCCAACAAATATTTCAGATCGCTGATGAAGTCTTGATGACAGGACGGCCGGTTAGTATTGAACGCAATGGCAAAGTGCTGTTGCTCAGTCCGGCGGTCGAGTTGAATAAATCGAAAAGTTTGAAATTGAAACGCAGGAAGCTGATCAGTGGTGACGCTGAATCGCTACACACAGCAAAGGTTGGGGAATGGCACGAACCGGAAAATCTGCTCTAGTCCACCTCGATACGCATATCGTTTGTTGGCTGTATGAAGGCCGCACGGAATTGCTGACCCCAGCGTCATTGCGGACTATTGAATCGGGTTTGTTGCATGTTTCTCCTGTGGTGCAACTCGAGCTGACTTATTTGCACGAAATTGGCCGCATCAGCCGCGAGGGCAGGTATGTGCTGGATGCGCTGGCCAAGGACATAGGTTTGAGTGTGGCGGATGTGTCGTTGGCCCAAGTAATGAAAATGGCCGGTACGCTAACCTGGACGCGCGACCCATTCGATCGCATGATCGTTGCGCATGCCATGATTGCAGATGCGGCACTGGTGAGTAAGGATCGCCTGATACGCAAGCACTGCGACATAGCGATTTGGTAGGTTTCGGCCTTGATGCGAAGAAGGCAAGGAATTTAGGCAGCGTCGCTAGCAAATAAAAACGGCAACGCAGTGTTGTCGTCCCGGATGGAATTGCTCGATTGTCGCGTTACATCCGCGACAACCTCGTCCCTTCGGGACCGCCATGCGGCGTACTGCGCGAGCAGTGCTCGCTGGTGGCCGTCCTGTCCAGCCAACGCGCCTGCATGCGCGTTGTCGTTCACGGGCTCGCAGCAGTGCTGCTCGAATTCCCTGCGCACCCCCCCGCGCCCGTACCGGACGCGGATTCGATTCCCGTGCAATCACAACCAACATTGATGCGCTGCCCGTGGCCCACCGCGTGGAAAGACCAGATCAGGGTGCTCGCGCCCTTGACGTGAACCGACACCCTTGTGCCAGCAGCCGCCTCCGGGCGGTTTTTTTACGCCTTCTTGGTTCTCAGTCGCCGCCGGTACAGCAGTTGCCATTCACAACCCGCACCCCGCAAACCCGCATGAATACTGGATACGGGGTCGAAAGCGCTCGCGAGGCAAACAGAGAAA